>NZ_OZ245041.1:0-185000 GCF_965224175.1 Kordia sp. | reverse complement strand
ACAAGCGATTTTGGAATTGTACCCAAATGCTAAGCTATGGGTTGGTCCAGCTATTGATAATGGTTTTTATTATGATATCGACATGGGAGATGACACCATTAGCGATAAAGATTTTAAGACAATTGAAGATAAAATGCTTGAGATTGCTAGAGGAAAGCATGATTTTAAAATGCGCTCTGCAACGAAAGCTGAAGCCTTAGCCTACTATAAGGATAGAAATGATTATAAGGTAGAACTCGTTGAAGGTTTGGAAGACGGAACTATTACGTTTTGTGATCACGATACTTTTACTGATTTGTGTCGTGGTGGACATATTCCAAATACTGGAATTGTGAAAGCTGTTAAAGTAATGAGTGTTGCCGGAGCTTATTATAAAGGAGATGAGAATAATAAACAGTTAACTCGTATTTATGGCGTTTCTTTTCCGAAACAGAAAGAGCTTAAAGAGTATTTAGCATTATTGGAAGAAGCTAAGAAACGTGATCATAGAAAACTTGGTAAAGAACTAGAATTATTTACTTTTTCACAGAAAGTTGGTCAAGGTCTTCCTTTGTGGTTACCTAAAGGAGCAGCTTTACGTTCGCAATTAGAGAATTTCTTGAAGAAAGCACAACAGAAAGCTGGTTATGAAATGGTGATTTCTCCACATATTGGACAGAAAGAATTATATGTTACTTCTGGACATTACGCAAAATATGGAGAAGATAGTTTCCAAGCGATTAACACTCCAAAAGAAGATGAAGAGTTTTTGTTAAAACCTATGAATTGCCCACATCACTGCGAAATATACAACACCAAACCTTTTAGCTATAAGGATTTACCAAAACGTTACGCAGAATTCGGAACTGTTTATCGTTATGAACAAAGTGGTGAGTTACATGGATTGACACGTGTACGAGGGTTTACACAAGATGATGCACATATTTTTTGTACGCCAGATCAGTTAGATCAAGAGTTTAAAAATGTGATTGACTTAGTAATGTATGTTTTTGAATCGTTAGGATTCGACAATTTTACAGCACAAGTTTCTTTGCGTGATCCTGAGAAACCAGAAAAATATATTGGTTCTACCGAAAATTGGGAGAAAGCTGAAAATGCTATTATCAATGCCGCAAAAGAAAAAGAACTTAATTATGTGATTGAATATGGCGAAGCTGCATTTTACGGACCAAAGCTTGACTTTATGGTAAAAGATGCTCTTGGAAGAAGCTGGCAATTAGGAACTATACAGGTAGATTACAACTTACCTGAACGTTTTGACTTGACATATAAAGGTAGTGACAACGAACTACACAGACCTGTAATGATTCATCGTGCTCCATTTGGAAGTATGGAACGATTTATCGCAATTTTACTAGAGCATACAGGCGGAAATTTCCCATTATGGCTTATGACAGATCAGGCAATTCTTTTACCTGTTAGTGAAAAATATGAGAATTACGGGAAAAAAGTTTTAAATTTGTTAGAAAATCACGAAATTCGCGCCCAAATCGACAATCGAAATGAGACTGTTGGTAAAAAGATTCGTGAAGCAGAAATGAGCAAAGTTCCTTTTATGTTAATCATTGGAGAACAGGAGGAAAAAGATGGCACAGTTTCTGTACGAAGACATGGGGTTGGCGATATAGGAACTTTAACAATGGAAGCATTTGCGGAAATGGTTAAAGAAGAAATAAATAAAAGCTTGAAACCATTTAATGTTTAACTTAAAATTTTAGAACCATAGCAATACGAAGAAAAAGAAGTAGAGCTCCTAGAAGAGAAATCAAGGAAGATCCACACAGAATTAACAGAAAAATCAACGCTCCTGAAGTACGACTTGTAGGAGATAATGTTGAAGTTGGCGTTTATCCGACAAGGAAAGCACTTGCCATAGCAGACGAACAAGAATTAGATTTAGTTGAAATTTCACCTAAAGCTAATCCTCCTGTTTGTAAAATAATGGATTATAAGAAGTTCCTTTACGAACAGAAAAAACGTGAAAAGTCACTCAAAGCTAAAGCGTCAAAGGTTACTGTTAAGGAAATTCGTTTTGGTCCTCAAACAGATGAACACGATTACGAATTTAAAAAGAAACATGCTGTAAAGTTCCTTAAAGATGGAGCAAAATTGAAAGCATATGTATTTTTTAAAGGACGTTCGATCATCTATAAAGATCAAGGGCAAATTTTGTTACTGAAATTAGCGCAAGAACTTGAAGAGTATGGTAAAGTAGAACAAATGCCAAAGTTAGAAGGAAAGCGTATGATTATGTTCATCGCACCTAAAAAGAAATAATACTTCGGCTTCACTCAGCATGAATAAATATAACTACTTGTTGTGTGAAATCGAATTGAAAATAATAAGCGAAGTATTTAAATAAATTAGGAATTATGCCTAAAATGAAAACTAAATCCAGTGCTAAGAAGCGTTTTAAGCTTACAGGTTCTGGTAAAATTAAAAGAAAGCACGCTTTCAAAAGTCACATCTTAACAAAGAAGTCTAAGAAGCGTAAGCTAGCATTAACTCACAGTGCATTAGTGCATGAAAGTGACGTTAATAGTATTAAAGAACAATTACGTTTAAAGTAATCCGTTCTTTCGGTTAAAACAAATTTATAAACCCTGGAGTTAGGCCCAATCAAAGAATTCAGAATTCAGAATTTATAATTCAGAGTTTTGGATCGCCTACTACAAAAATCATTTAAAAGTATGCCAAGATCAGTAAACGCGGTTGCTCGTAGAGCCCGAAGAAAAAAGGTATTAAAACAAGCCAAAGGTTACTTTGGAAGACGTAAAAACGTTTGGACAGTTGCAAAGAATGCGGTTGACAAAGCTATGAGTTACTCATACAGAGACCGTAGAAATAAGAAAAGAACATTTCGTGCATTATGGATTACTCGTATTAATGCGGGAGCTAGATTAAACGGTATGTCTTATTCTCAGTTTATGGGGAAAGTAAAAGCTAACAACATCGAGTTAAACCGTAAGGTTTTAGCTGATTTAGCTATGAATCACCCAGAAGCTTTCAAAGCAATCGTTGATAAAGTAAAATAAATCGTCAAACAATATATATTTCGCTTATAAAACCGATACTTCACTGTATCGGTTTTTTTATGTCTTATTTTAAGTTCAACCTCTCTCCTTTTTCATTAAAAAACTATTTTACGCCATTATTATCTAAAGTATTTTTACAGTTTTTTTACATATTTTCACATAAAACAGCTTAAAAAGAAAAAAATATTCAATTATTCTCTCAAAACTTTGATTTTTTTTCAATTTAGCATATTTTTAGCGTGGAATCCCTATTTATTGCACATGAATACAATTTTGTCTAGCACTTTACTCGTTAGTGCTGCTTATTTACTTCAAGAACATCAACATACTTCTGTATCTGAAGGATTTTCTCAAAGTGAATTGTTTGGTCTTTTAGAACTCCCTTTTTTGTTAATTGCATTGGTCTTTTGTTTTTTAACTGCCAAACGTTTACGCGGCGGAAAGTTTGGAAAAGGAATGAATTTAATTGCTTGGGGATTTTTAGTCATGGCAATTGGACATATACATATGCAAATAGATCATTTGTACGGATACAACCTTTTTAATGAGCTATTAGGAAATAGTATTGGAAAAATAGCATGGTTCACAGCATTGATTGCTACTTGGGGATTATCTGCATTAGGTTTTTATCAAATTTATAAGGCTAGTAAAATATAAAATGTCCTATTTTAATAAATTCTTAAAGCGTACCACTCAAAAAGAACCTAAAGCTTCAAACGCATCTCTAAATACTACGATTGCTGTAGTGATTGAAGAGTTAAAAATTCAACTTAAAAAGTATCATATACATTACGAGTTGAGCTCCAAACTTAAAGTTTTTGAAAAAGCATCGAGCGAAAAAAAAGTAGATACTTTTCCTAATTTATATTTAGAAATAGAAGATTTTTTAACACTACAAAATAATTCTAGTTTTGAAAAATCGCGTTTTAGACAAAACCTAAAAGAAAACTACACATTACTTACCAAAAAAGATGAATGTCATGTTATTTTTATTGAAGACAATCACACGCAAAAAGTACTACTCTCACAATTATTTTTAAAAGATGTTCTTCTAAAATCTAGAGATTTACTCGGTAATTTTAGCAATCCATTTTTAGTAGAAGCAGAAGATTTACTAGTCAATAGTTCGCTTTCCTTTGAAACTATTACACAACAAAAAGCAGCTTCAATTTTAAAAGAGCTTTTTGAGTATTCCAATCTTATTCAACAAAAAATTCAAGATAGCTTAGGATTAAATGCGATGTTAAGCATATACAACAATGCATACAACAAACATTTCAACAATTATTATTTACTTGAAAACTTTACAATTACTGTGAATTTAGTCCCTGAAGAACTTTTAGTTACCGAGAATGCTAATTTACCAAGTAAAGGACAATTGCATCGTTTATTAAAAACACAAATTTCAAGCTTAGAAAATATCAATTCAAAACTTAGTAAAGAGGTTTTTCAAAAATCACAGATTCAAGAAGAACTAGAAAATAATGAGAAGTTATATTCTGCGGTAATTCACAATTCACTGGATGCGAATGTAATTTTTAATATCGATGGAGTTATAATCAGATCTAATAAAAAAGCTGCTGAATTCATCAATACTAACGAAAAACAAATCAACTTCTACAAACTTTTACCTGAAGATTTTTCGGCACGATTAAAAACTATCATCGACGGCTTTTCTTTAAAAACAATCGCCGCACTTGAAAGAGAATTGTTTGAATTTGAAGTGACTAAAAATGATGAGACTAAATATTACAACTTAAAAATTAGCCCGATATATATTAACAATAAGATGTTATTCTTTGCCGTAATTCGTGATATTACCAAAGACATACGGAATATGATTCGTATTGAAGAAGCACGTGTTATTGCTGAAAAGTCTGCGAAAGCGAAAACTACTTTTTTATCAAATATGAGTCATGAAATTCGAACACCTTTAAATGTAATTTTAGGTTTGTCTGAATTATTCAACCGAAAAGACTTTTCTGGTAATGAAAAAGAATATGAAAATATAGAAGCTATTCGTTTTTCCACGGAAAATTTATTGATGATTGTAAATGATATTCTCGATTTTTCTAAGATTGAAGCAGGAAAACTGAATGTACAAAAAGTTGATTTCAATTTCACAGAACTCATCTCCAATCTCAAAAAAGGTTTTAAAATAAAAGCTGAAGAAAAAGGACTTGATTTTTCAATGAATATTACGAATTCCATTCCTAAATATATTGTTGGTGATCAATACAGATTAAGTCAGATATTAAATAATCTTATTGGAAACGCATTAAAGTTCACACAAAAAGGATACATCAACGTAACAATTACAGCAAAAGAATTAGCTGATAAAACAATTCAACTCTACTTTACAGTAGAAGATTCTGGTTACGGAATACCCAAAGACAGCCTCAATACTATTTTTGAAAGTTTTTATCAAACATATCATAGTGAAGAAAAGCCAAAAGGAACTGGTTTAGGACTGAGTATTACAAAAGAACTAGTATCACTTCTTGGTGGTGATTTGTCAGTAAAAAGTGAAGTGAATATTGGTACTACATTTAGCTTTGATTTGAATTATAAAGTCAGTGATTTAAGTGATTTAGAGCTTCAAAGTACACAAGATGTCAATCATAACCTTCGCAACAAAAGAATTCTCGTTGCAGAAGATAACAAACTGAATCAATTATTCATCAAACAATTATTAAAGAAATGGGATGCACAAACTACCATTGTTAGCAACGGACAAGAAGCTGTTGAAATTGTGAAAGAGGAAGATTTCGATTTAATTTTGATGGATATTCAAATGCCTGTTTTAGATGGTTTGGAAGCTACTTCCGCCATTAGAGCTTTAGAAAAAGAGAAAAAAGACATTCCTATTGTTGCTTGTTCGGCAGATGTTTTCCCTGAATCTAGACAAAAAGCTGAAGAAGCTGGCGTTAATTATTACATCACAAAACCAATCAGTGCGAAATCAATTAATGAAATTTTATACCTTTTAACAACAAGTAATTAAGCACAAAAACAAGGATAAAACCTTGTTTCTGTACTTAGTTTATCTTTTATTCACAATTAATACATGTAGGCAATTCTGTTTGTGTGATACAATCTATAATAATGCTTTCTCCACAGGTTTTGTAAGCATTCGTCTCAAAACAAACATTTATACCGTTAACATCCAGTGTTAATATACATGGTTTCACCAACGATATATCATTTTTTCCTCCTTGTTGTTTAAATGCAGCTAATTGTGAAATTGTCTTCTTGTTTAGATTAAATTTTGTGGGTTTGTCTTTTTTCATTATAACTATTTTAGAATTAATAATGCGGCTAAACAAACTATAAATACTGAGCTTACAAATTGTTAGTATCTTAAATTAAACAATTTATGGTAGCGGTAAACTTTATTCCATCACTCTTATTTGGCAAATACATATCAATTGTGTTTTTTACATTATGCGATCATTTTCATTTAAAACTCAAGCTGTTTTTCATTTAAAAACATAACATTTATTTTATAAAATGATTATTGTTATGAATACGAATAACCAATTGAATTGAATCAAATTATTTATACATTTACATTATATTTGGATAATTGCCATAATCAATAGACGTTGTATTACACTCAAAAAATGAATTCGGATAAAATTGAACACATAAGATTTATATTGATTGACTCAATAAATGATGATATTCAAGGAGTTTACGATTTAAATAATTCCGTTAGAAAATATTATTCTGAATCTGCCACTCAAAATGGAACTGAGTTTATTTGCGGAAAAATACTCTCGGAATTGATTGCTGACAAGTATGTAAGAGTTATAAAAATGACCAATCCAGGATTTAAAAAAATCAAATCAATAGAAAACGAAATTGGACAAAAAATTGTAATGGATAAATCAAATTGGACTGAATATCAAAACGAATGGATTTACGGAATTGAGAGCATAAATTTTGAAAAATCAGTTGAACTAGAAAACGAATTGTATAAAAGAATAAAAACGTTGCACAATAATATATAATAGTAATTACAGTAGATGCGACTACACCGGAGTCCACTTGAAACTACTGAGACTAGATTAATCTCTAAAAAATAACTTAATTTGATACAAAATCATTGTACCAAATTAAAACAAACTACAAATTCAAGATAAAACAAGATATAAGTGCAAGCCAAAATTAAATACGAATTTTCAGGTAAATTATGGAAAGACGAATCATCTGGTGGATGGGTTTTTATTTCCATACCTAAAAACATTTCAAAAGAAATTAGAGAAAACCTTAAATGGCAAGAAGAAGGTTGGGGACGAATGAAAGCATCTGCCACTATCAAAGAAATAAAATGGGATACTGCTATTTGGTTTGATACAAAAATGAACACCTACCTACTACCCGTAAAGTCTGAAATTAGAAAAAAAGCTTCTCTTAACCTAAATGATGAAATTATAGTGAATATTTCGATTTAATGAAAACTACAAATAAACTAACAAGAATAACAGCTATCTTAATTCAACTTCAATCAAAAAGAATCGTAACTGCAAAAGAAATCGCGGAACGATTTGGATCACAATTGCCTATTGTCAACTTCGAGAAGAATTGAGAGAATTTAGACTAAATAGGATACACAAACTAACTACAACAACAGAATATTTTAAAACAGAAAACAATTTTAAACTTCAAGAATATTTTGAAAATTTCCAAACCTAATTGACATAAGGCTGTCACATCTCTCATCTACTTTTGTTTCATTATTAAAATAAATATTTAAAGAAATGAACCAAAGCGAAATTACAAAAGTATCTAAAATGTATCCTAAAGCTTTTAAAGAGCTGAACACAAATTTAATAGACAAATACTTTACTAAAGAAGCAATTAAAACAGGCTTTATGTATGACTACGAATCCAGAAAATGGCTTGATTTATCTACAGTTGGAGTTGACGAAATCAAACAATGGGTTTTATCTTATAATAAAGAAGGAATAATGCCCGAATCTGAAATTGATGTAGAGATTCTGGATATTCAAAATAAAATAGCAGTAGTCAAAATTGACATGTATTGGACTAAAAACAGAAAAGGATGTGATTACTTATTTCTTATAAAAGAAAATGACTATTGGTATATTGATAAAATCCTTTGGCAAAGTATCCTTTAAGTAACTTTGACTAGAAAAATAATTAAATAGAACCAGTGCGCGTATAAGTGATAGCGGTTCGATTACTAACTCTAACCGCTATTTCATTTTATTAAACCATATGTACCTGCAGAACATCTTGTAAGATTTAATAAAATTATAAAATAATGAGAGGTAATATTTTTAGATATGAATAGTTGCGGACTTACTACAACTACTTTTCAAAGTATAGTGTATGCTTAAAAAAGTCTATTTATTTTTCCATTGAAAGTACAAACTAAAGAAGTCATTCCCTTTAAAATGAAGAATAAGAAGATCTTTAGAAACAACATATTCAACATTTTTAGCATCAAAAGGCTCTTGTTTCCTTATAAAGTTACAATTTGTATCTCCATATTCATCTAAACGTAATTTTTCCTCCGTAACATTCTCTCGAAGCACAATAGACATTTCAGCTGCAGCAAATATATCTTGATGAATAATTTTATAACCATTGTCATCATATTTCACACAAGCCACCTCACGGAAAGAAGTTTCGTCTTTACGTTCCATCTTTGCTATGCTAGAAAAAACAACTTTTTTCCATTCTTTGCCAGGTTTGAATTCTTTTGACACATATGATTTGAATACTGATTTTGTGATATCAACTTCTCTATTATATGAAATTTCACTAATCGTATATGTATAATACGTATAATTTCTTCCATCACTCTTGTTTACTGTAGCGTCTGGCAAGTATGTATCAATTGTGTTTTTTAATTCTATACGGTCATTTTGTAGTGTATGATCTGAATATATTTTACTGTACGACATGATCTTTGTCGAATCAATATTCATAAAAAGTGCTTCGCCATAAGCACTATCTTGTACTAAACCTCCATTTTGAGCTAAACAAATTTGGCAAAAAATAATACTGACTAAACTAAGTACGAAGTGTTTTTTCACGTTTTTTGTTTCTTTTTCTTTGCTGCTGGAAATAAGATATTGTTTAAAATCAATCGATATCCTGGAGAATTTGGATGTAGTTCTAATTCTGTTTTTGGATCTCCTACTCGATGCTGATAATCTTCCGGATCATGTCCTCCATAAAATGTAAAAAATCCTTTTCCTTTAATTCCGTGAATGTAACGACCTTCTCCATTTGTTCTATTTTCTCCCAAAATTAACACTGATGGTTTAATATGAGAACGATCAAAACTTGTCGTTTGTCCCATAAAACCTTTCACTAAAGCAGTATGGTTTTGACATAACATTGTTGGAATTGGATCCCATTTAGCAGAAAAATCCATTAATGTAAAATAGTCAGCATCTTTTACAATTCTACGTTTCGCCGTCATATCTATAGAAGAGAATTCATATTTAGTAGAGCTTCGTTCTAGTTCAAAGTCAGTAAAAGCAAATGTTTTATTGTAGTCTATTTTATTTTGATAATTTCTATCCGATACATCGCCGTCAAACATCGGTTCACAAATATCAACGCCTTCTGCCGCCAAAGCAATGTCAAAACTATCGGTTGCGCTACACATGGCAAACATAAATCCGCCACCAATGACATAATCTCTAATTTTTAGAGCAACATCGCGTTTTTCTTCTGAAACTTTATCATATCCTAGTTTTTTCGCCAAAGCTTCTGCTTCTTTTTTTTCTCGAATATACCAAGGTGCAGCACG
This sequence comes from Kordia sp., assembly GCF_965224175.1. Classification (GTDB taxonomy): domain Bacteria; phylum Bacteroidota; class Bacteroidia; order Flavobacteriales; family Flavobacteriaceae; genus Kordia. Next base: position 175,172 of record NZ_OZ245041.1, on the reverse strand, counting down.
GTACATTCCATAAAATTTACCATATTGTCCCGTAAAATCTTCATGATGTAAGTGCAACCAATCATATTTAATCAAATCATCAGCCAATACTTCTTCATCGTACACAACATCATACGGAATTTCAGCATACGTCAACACCATGGTAACTGCATCGTCCCAAGGCACATTTCCTTTTGGAGAATATACAGCAACTTTTGGTGCTTTTTCCAAAATAACAGCTTCTTGATTTTTACTCGGACTTGCAATTTCCTCCAACATTGTATTGGTTTTTGCATCTGATAAAACTTCATAAGAAACACCGCGAATTTTACATTCTTTTTCAACTGCATCAATTGCTGGTAATAAGAATGATCCGCCACGATAGTTGAGTAACCATTTTACTTTGATCTTTTTTTCAAGCGACCAATAGGTAATTCCGTAAGCTTTTAAATGATCTTTTTGAGACTCTGAATCCATTGGAATCAGAATATATGAAGCGTAGCTACTTACTGAAAACAGCAAAAGCATACATAATGTTATAAGATTTTTGACTTTCAATTTCAATATATTTTATACTAGGGAAAGATACGCAAAAATTATACCTATTCGAAAAAATTATCGTTTCTCTAACAGAATCATATAGATCAAATTATCTTAAAAGATTGTTTTTTTTTGAACTTAACTAAAAAAGCATGTTCTATTTTTATAAAAAAAGCGAACCGAAGTTCGCTTTTAATAATTAAAAAGATTTTTTTATTCACAACCAGCACAAGTATACGTACAATCTACACAGCGTGAATAATCTTGTCCTGCTGATCTCATTGCTGCTCCTTTTATCTTATGATAAGACAACGTAGAAATAGATTTTTTGTTAAGTGCTAAACTCTTTAAATTTCTTTTCTTCATAATATATGGTTTTAAATATTTGAAGTAAATATATACGATGATAATAGCACTAGCAATGTATAGAAGTGCCCATTTATAAATGAGCATGCAGAACAAGTGATTGATTGTTAAAAGTTTATATAAAATTAGTCTTAGTTCAAAATATTTAAGATAGCTAAAGCTTTGTACGTAAGCTCTTTTCTATTTTTTTGAAAGTCTTTCTGATTATAATCACTTGCAGCTTCTACATTGGTTGCAAAAAAGAGCACTTGATCACCTTTTTCTAGATATCCAACAAACCAACCATTGTTAATGTTATTCGTAATAGACCAACCTGTTTTCCCTCGCAACACATAGTTTTCAGTTTCTTTGATAACCATCATATCTTTTACTATCTCTGAAGTTTCTGTTGAAATTGGCAATTTATTTTCTTGAAGACGCTTTAAGAAATTGATTTGTTGAAATTGCGTGATTTTTGATGTTCCTTGCAACCAAAACGTGTCTAAATTTGAATAATTTACAACTATAGTACCATATTGCAATTTTTCCAAAAACAAATTCATACGTGCTACGCCTATTTTTCGAGCAACTTCTTGATAACAAGGCACGCAAGAACGCTGAAATGCTTGTTTAAATGTTAAATCAGTTTCCCATGATTTTAAAAATCGTTCTTCTCCATTCCATATAAACATTTCGTTTTCATCTTTTACTACATTAGTTTCAAGAGCGATAATTGAATTTGGAATTTTATAGGTTGAAGCAGGTAATTTTCCTGTATTTGCCAACGAAAAAGCATTTGAATAATATGTGTTTTTCTTAACATCATATAAAAGGATGGAACCTTTTACACCTGTAGTATCTATAATTTTTTGAAAATCAGAAACTATCACATGTTCTTCTAATGTTATATCAGCCGATACTTCCTGAGGTTTTGAACTATTTTTAGATTCCTCAATACAAGAGAAAAATAATACACAAAGGCTAATAATAAACAGTTTTTTCATGATAATTTTATAGAATATTATTAAAACAAAACGTTGCTATTTTTAATTTAGTGTAACTATAATTGCTTTACTCCAGAAATTAAAAAAGGCATAATTGGCAAGCAACTCATCACTTTTATATCTTCCCAAACAGAACTTTCATTTCCTAAGAATGCTAAAATCGTTTCAATATCTCGATTTTTAAAAATAGTAGCAAAAATTTCCTTTCCTTCTAGTTTATTTGAGAGAATTACTTCTAATAAAGTTCGGTCATACCATTGATACATCTTATCTCGAAATGTCAATGTCGGATTGGGATGTTTTTCTTTTTTTAGCAGATCGATAATGTTTTCAGTATGTTTTTGAACGAATTGAAACGTATAACCACTACTCGCTTTTGTAAATCCTCCTGCTGTTCCTATGTTGATGATGTTTTTTCCATTTGGAACTTTTCTTGAGAATTTTGCTAGAGACATTGGAATGATTCCAAACTCGGTATGAAGTATTTCATAATCTTCAATTTGCAAATATGATTTAATATAGTTTTGTAAAGCTACTTTGTATTGCTCTTTTTCTAATACTTTTTCAGTAAACAAAGTATATTCTACCAAAGCTTCAGTTTCGCTTGTTGGTAAAACATACATAAAAGTTGCACCATGTTCTTGAGATAGTCTAAAATCCATCAAACGTCCAACATTTTTATCAAATACAGGCGTTTTTGTCTTTATTACCCAACCTTCAAAATGTTGTAAAAGTGAATTTTCAGTGTTCATTTTTGGATAGAAAAGACTCGTAGAATTAAACACGTACATTGCTTTGTGAGTTGTATTATCAGTCACAACTTCAGCAAAACCATCAAAAGAAGTAATTGTAGTAATATTTTCTGAAGCAAACGTAACATTGTCAAATTGTTTTGCGAAACCGATTACATAATCATAAAAGTCAATCCCTTGAATCATTTTATAACGATAGTTCGTCATGTCAAATTTACGCTGAAAATCATCTGACAAAAACTCCAAAGTTTCCCATTGATGCGTTACAATTTCTTCAAATAAACCATTTCCCTTTTCCCAAAAACACCATGTTCGATCGTTTTTGACTTTTTGGTCTTTGTCTATGACTAAAATATGCTTTTGGGATAACTGTGAATCTTTCAACATTCTGTATAGCAAACTCAATCCTGCACAACCTGATCCAGCAATTATGTAGTCATATTTCATGTAAATCCGTTTTATAGATTGAATTTTCATCAACCTAACAAGTTTTTACAAAAATACGGAATTCTTAGAAAGGAACTTCGTTATCATCTGGATTAAAGTCATCATTCATCGAACTTCCGAATGCTTCATCAGCGCTTGGTAAATTGTCAGTTTTGAAAGTATCATCATTTGCTGCATCATTCATTTTTGAATGGAATTCGAATGGTGAATCAAAAGTTTCTAAGTTATCAAACTTACCTAAATGTCCTAAGAATTTCAATCGAATGTTTTCCAAACCACCATTCCTGTGTTTTGCTACAATAAATTCAGCTTGTCCATCAGTTGGCGAACGTTCTTCATCATCCCATTCTTCAATTTTATAGTATTCTGGACGGTAGATGAATGATACAATATCCGCATCCTGCTCAATCGCTCCCGATTCACGTAAATCTGAAAGTAATGGTCTTTTGCTTCCTCCACGCGTTTCTACCGCACGTGATAACTGTGATAAGGCAATTACTGGAACATTCAATTCTTTTGCCAAAGCTTTTAAGTTACGAGAGATCGTCGAGATTTCCTGTTCACGGTTTCCTCCTTTTTGACTTCCTCCAGCCGTCATTAACTGTAAGTAATCAATCATAATCATTCTAATTCCGTGTTGCGATGCCAAACGTCTTGCTTTTGCACGTAAATCGAAAATAGAAAGCGATGGTGTATCATCAATAAATAAAGGCGCTTTTTCTAGTCCTTTTACTTTTACATTTAGTTGTTCCCATTCGTGTTTCGCTAATTTTCCCGTACGTAATTTTTCAGAAGACAAACCTGTTTCCGAGGAAATTAAACGTGTAATTAGCTGTACAGAAGCCATCTCCAGCGAGAAGAAAGCTACAGGAATATTCTGATCAACAGCAATGTTTCTTGCCATCGATAAGGTTAAAGCCGTTTTACCCATACCAGGACGTGCTGCTACAATGATTAAATCACTTGGTTGCCATCCAGAGGTAAGTTTATCCAATTGTGTAAACCCTGTTGGAATACCACTTAAACCTTCTTTGTTTGATATTTCTTCAATTTTCTTTTTTGCCTGAATTACCAAACTTTGCGCCGTTTCAGACGACTTTTTAATATTTCCTTGTGTTACTTCGTACAAACGCGATTCTGCTTTATCTAATAATGAGAATACATCGGTTGTTTCGTCGTAAGCATCTTCTATGATTTCGTTTGAAATTTTAATCAAACTACGTTGAATGAATTTCTGCAAGATGATACGTGCGTGAAATTCAATATGTGCAGATGAGGAAACTTTCTGCGTAAGCGAGATTAAGTAAAAGTCACCACCAACGATTTCTAAGTTAGCATTTTTACGAAGTTGTGATGAAACCGTTAATAAATCAATAGGTTCAGAGTTTTCGAATAATTGAAAAATAGCTTCATACACAAGCTTGTTTGCTTCTTTGTAGAATGCTTCTGGACTCAGAATATCAATTACTTCATCTACACCTTTTTTGTCAATCATCATTGCACCAAGTACAACTTCTTCTAAATCGACAGCTTGTGGTGGTAATTTTCCTTTCTCAAGACTTATTAAGTTACTTTTATCAGTTTTATATGTTTGTTTAGGGTTTACGTTTTCCATGACTGCGAAAGTAAATAAATGTTTTACTTATGGGGTTTTATTTGACGCTCGAATCTTAACGACTGATTGTTAATAAGTTCTATTTTTTTGTTAATAAGCGGAAAAAAAATCCGAAGTCTTCACTTCGGATTTTTGAATTGCCCTATGTTGTATAGGTTTATCCTTTAAATTCTCCCATTTTGGAATATTTATCCATACGAGATATTACTAAATCTTCTTGTGATAAGTTTTTCAGTTTGTCATAATTTTCTACAATGGCATCACGAACTGCAATAAAAGTTCCTTCACGATCTGTATGTGCTCCACCAAGTGGTTCTTTAATAATTTGATCGATTACTTTAATTTTCATTGCATCAGTAGCAGTTAGCTTTAAGGCATCTGCTGCTTTTTCTTTGTGTTCCCAACTACGCCATAATATAGAAGAACAGTTTTCTGGAGAAATTACAGAGTACCATGAGTTTTCAAGCATTAATACACTATCTCCAACTCCTATTCCTAAAGCTCCACCAGAAGCTCCTTCACCAATAATTACAGTAATAATTGGCACTTTTAAGCGTGTCATTTCAAGAATATTTCTTGCAATAGCTTCTCCTTGTCCACGTTCTTCAGCTTCTAAACCTGGATATGCACCTGGTGTATCAATTAAGGTTACTACAGGAATTCCAAACTTTTCAGCAGATTTCATTAAGCGCAATGCTTTTCTGTATCCTTCAGGGTTTGCCATCCCGAAGTTACGGTATTGACGTGTTTTTGTGTTGTATCCTTTTTGTTGACCAATAAACATGTATGATTGATCTCCAATTTTACCAAGTCCACCAATCATCGCTTTGTCGTCTTTTACGTTACGATCTCCGTGTAATTCTAAGAAAGAATCACCACAAAGTGCGTTGATATAATCTAACGTATAAGGTCTGTTTGGGTGACGTGATAGTTGTACACGTTGCCAAGCTGTTAGATTTTTATAGATATCTTTTTTGGTAGCTGCCAGTTTTTTTTCGATTTGCTGACATGTTTCGGTAACATCAATATCGCTTTCATGTCCGATTGCTACACATTTAGTCAGTTGCTCTTCTAATTCCTTTATAGGTAGCTCAAAATCTAAATATTCCATGCTTTTGAGGGTATGTTTAGTTGTTTCAATTTACAAATATAAAACTTTAATTTAGGAAATTTCAATGCCTTCCTGTGATTTTCTTTTTCGTTTGTTTTTTATGATTCCATTTGACAATACAGTTGCCACTACAAGCAAACTTCCATAATAAAATCCTGAACTCATTTTTTCGCCTTCTGGAGATAGTATGAGTGTTAGTAAAATTCCATACACAATCTCCAAATTATACGTCAACACTACTGTGTACGGACTTATGTAACGCATGATGTGTGTAGAAGCAATGAATGCATACGCTGTACACACAGATGCCAAAATAAATATATACATCCAATCTTTTGCAGGTAGTATAAAGAAATCTTCTTTCATGAAACCATCTGCGGCAAACGCTAAATATATGGATATAAAAGCTACACCAGATATAAATTCGTAGAATGAAATGGCAGATGCATCATGTTTTTCAACAAATTTTCCGTTTAAAACCGCGAATAATGATGATAAAAACGCTGATACTACACCTAAGATGATTCCGTTGATATATTTGAATTCGGAATTCATTATGATAGACACGCCAATAATTACGATAATTCCGAAGAGAATTTCATACCAAATAATTTTTCGGCGATATACAATAGGTTCTATAAAGGAAGCAAAAAATGCGCCTGTGGAAAACATAACTAAAGTGATAGATACGTTTGAAACATCAATTGCTCCAAAAAAAGTAATCCAATGTAACGCCACTACAATTCCTGCAATTGCAAATTTGAAAAATGTTTTGAGTGATATTTTGAGTTTGATTTTTGATATTTTGATGAATCCTAGCATCAGCAATCCAGCAATGAGCATACGAAACCAAACCAAAGGAATTGCACCAATAGTAGTTAGCTTTCCCAAGACTGCTGTAAAACCAGCAATAAAGACTAATAAATGTAGATGTAAATAGTTTTTGAGTTTATCGCCTAGCATTGTACAGTAAATATAGCGCTAATATACCAAAGACGATATTAGGAACCCAAACTGCCATCATTGGAGAGAAACCAGATTTCTCTGCCATTGTTCCGAATATCTTATCAAAAAAGATATATATAAATGCAATTGAAATTCCAAAAGCAAGATTTACTCCCATTCCTCCTCTTCGTTTCATAGAAGATACGGCTACTGCAATGATTGTTAAGATGAATGCTGTAACTGGCAAACTCCAACGTTTGTATTTTACTAATAAGTGTTTGCTCACATTTGGTGATCCAGATTGTCTTTCTTTTTCAATGAATTTATCTAGTTCTTGATAGTTTAGTGTTTCTGCCATGTAGGTTACAGGCGTTAAATCATTGACTTCAAATGGAAATATGGTATCAAATTTTCGTTTGCTTATCAAACTATCATTCATAACACCAACAATACGTTTTTTAAAACCTCGCAATGTATAGGTACTATCGTCTTCATTGTATTTTAGAGAACGCGCTTCCATCTTATATTTTAGCACATTATCTTCAAAATGCTCTAACGTAAAGTAATCGCCTCGTTTGCTATCGAAACTGAAACTTTTTAGATAAATAAAGTCGTTATTGTTGATTTGCTTGTATATTTCTCGATTATCGCGTACTTGTTTACGTCCTTTTTTAATGTATTCAAAACGGAATTCATTGAATCCTTTACTGGCATTTGGTACTATATACATTCCCATCACAAAAGCCACAATAGCAACGATAGATGCTGCAACTAAGAATGGTCTTAAAAATCGTAAATAGGAAACTCCAGAACTTAATATTGCAATAATTTCGGTATCATTTGCCAATTTTGAGGTAAACCAAATTACAGAGAGGAATAAGAATATAGGAAATAGTAGATTAGCAAAGTAAATGACAAAGTTTACATAGTATAGTACTATTTCATCTGTCGGAGCTTCTGAGGCTAACATTTTATCAATGTTTTCAGAAACATCAACCATAATCCCAATTGGGACAAATAGCAATAACATTACAGAGAATGTTAATAGATATTTTTTAATTATGTACCAATCTAGTATTTTCATATGATATTACAGGCGTTTGTCCATTTGTTTTACCATCATATTTTTCCAAGCGTCAAAATCTCCCGCTAATATATGTTTTCTTGCTTCCCTTGTCAACCAAAGATAAAATCCTAAGTTGTGAATTGTTGCAATTTGCTTTCCAAGTAATTCATTTACTGAAAATAAATGACGTAAATACGCTTTTGAATATTCCGTATCTACAAATGTAATGCCCATTTCATCTATTGGAGAAAAATCATCTTCCCACTTTTTATTTTTAATGTTAATGGTTCCATGAGCGGTAAATAACATTCCGTTTCTGGCGTTACGTGTTGGCATCACACAATCGAACATGTCAACTCCTAAAGCTATATTTTCTAATATATTGATTGGTGTTCCAACGCCCATTAAATATCGTGGCTTGTCTTCTGGCAAAATTGAACATACAACATCTGTCATTGCATACATTTCTTCTGCTGGTTCTCCTACAGATAAACCTCCAATAGCGTTTCCTTCTGCTTCACGCGAAGCAATAAATTCAGCCGATTGTTTGCGTAAGTCTTTGTATGTACTTCCTTGAACAATTGGAAAAAATGTTTGACTGTAATCGTATTTATAAGGTACTTTTTCTAAGTGATTGATACATCTATCTAACCAACGATGTGTCATATGCATAGAACGTTTCGCATAACGATAATCACATGGATACGGTGTACATTCATCAAAAGCCATGATGATATCGGCTCCAATAGTACGTTGAATTTCCATTACATTTTCTGGTGTAAAGAAATGGTATGAGCCATCAATATGTGATTTGAATTTTACACCTTCTTCTTTAATTTTTCTGTTGGCAGAAAGTGAATATACTTGGTATCCACCAGAATCTGTCAATATATTACGATCCCAGTTCATGAATTTATGCAATCCACCTGCTTTTTCAAGAATTTCTGTTTGTGGTCGTAAATAGAGGTGATATGTGTTTCCTAAAATAATATCTGGATTGATATCTTCTTTTAGTTCGCGTTGGTGAACTCCTTTTACAGTTCCTATAGTTCCAACAGGCATAAAAATAGGTGTTTCTATCGTTCCATGATCAGTAGTCATTACTCCTGCTCTTGCCTTACTTTGTGGGTCTTTTCCTTTTAATTCAAATTTCATTGTCGAGTCGCTATTGCCTTATTCTTGTTTGTATGTTACCGCGAGACACTTCTGGCGAAAGCCTTAAAATAATCATTTTTACAGCACAAACTATGGCATCATCAGTTGGCAAATATAGGTAAGATTCGTAGATGATTTTACTAATAAAAAATTAAAATTTGACAATTGGCAGATGATTTGAGTTTTTTATTCCTTTTTCTGAGATTCACACAAAGCTTTAACAATTCATTATCAAATATTTACAAGTTAAATTCCTTTTTTTAGCTTATTCACAGTATTTCGTTAATAAAAGCCTGCAAACTTCTTTTGTGGTCGCTATTTTATAACTTACTTTTGGAGCTGTTAAAAACTACTAATAAACACACAATGTCTGATAACAAATCATTAGAAAATTTAGTTACTCAAGTACGAAGAGATATCTTGAGAATGGTACATAAAGTAAATTCTGGTCATCCAGGAGGATCTTTGGGATGTGCTGAATTTTTAGCCACTTTGTATAATGATACTATGAAACTGAATGACGGTTTTGCAATGGATGGAAAAGAGGAAGATGTTTTCTTTTTATCTAATGGTCATATTTCTCCTGTAATTTATAGCGTATTGGCACGTAGAGGTTATTTTCCTGTTGAGGAATTAAACACGTTTCGCTTGCTAGATTCTCGCTTGCAAGGACATCCAACAACACACGAAGGTTTGCCTGGAATTCGTATCGCTTCTGGTTCGTTAGGACAAGGAATGTCTGTTGCTATCGGAACCGCTTTGACGAAAAAATTAAATGGCGATGATCATTTAGTGTATTCTTTACATGGAGATGGAGAATTGCAAGAAGGACAAATTTGGGAAGCTGCCATGTATGCTGCTGGAAATAATGTTGATAATTACATTGCAACGGTAGACTATAATAAAAAACAAATTGATGGCGCTACTGATGATGTTTTACCTTTAGGATCGCTTACTGCAAAATTTGAAGCATTTGGTTGGGATGTTTTAGAAATTACAGACGGAAACAATATTCAAGCAATTAAAGACGGTATGGCGGAAGCAAAAGCCAGAACCGGAAAAGGAAAACCTGTTTGTGTATTGTTACATACTGAAATGGGGAATGGTGTTGATTTTATGATGAACACACACGCTTGGCACGGAAAAGCTCCGAACGACGAACAATTGGAAAGTGCTTTGACACAAAACCCTGAAACTTTAGGTGATTATTAATCCGTAATAGTTTCTAAAAACAAAGTTTAACTAAAAAAGTTCCCCGATTTTTCGGGTATTAAGATGAAAAAATATACAAATACAGGAAATAAAGATACACGTTCAGGGTTTGGAGACGGATTGACTGAACTTGGAAAAACAAATGAGAATGTAGTAGCACTTTGTGCAGATTTGACAGGATCATTAAAAATGGGAGATTTTAAAAATAATCACCCAGAACGATTTTTCCAGATAGGAATTGCTGAAGCAAATATGATTGGAATTGCTGCCGGAATGACTATTGGAGGAAAGATTCCGTTTACGGGAACATTCGCTAACTTTTCTACAGGACGTGTGTACGATCAAATTCGTCAATCAGTAGCGTATTCTGATAAGAATGTAAAAATTTGTGCTTCGCATGCAGGAATTACATTAGGAGAAGATGGTGCTACACATCAAATTTTAGAAGATATAGGTTTGATGAAGATGTTGCCAGGAATGACTGTAATTAATACTTGTGATTACAATCAAACGAAAGCAGCAACTTTAGCAATTGCAGAACATCACGGACCTGTATATTTACGTTTTGGTCGTCCAAAAGTAGCAAACTTCACTCCTGCCGATCAGAAATTTGAGATTGGAAAAGCCGTACAATTAACGGAAGGAACTGATGTAACTATTGTTGCCACTGGACATTTGGTTTGGGAAGCTTTGCAAGCTGCTGAAACTTTAGAAGCGGAAGGAATTTCTGCTGAGGTTATCAATATTCATACTATTAAACCATTAGACGAAGAAGCTATTATTAATTCTGTTTCAAAAACAGGATGTGTAGTTACTGCCGAAGAACATAATTATTTAGGTGGTTTAGGAGAAAGTGTAGCGCGTACATTAGCAGTACACCAACCAACTCCACAAGAATTTGTAGCAACTCAAGATACTTTTGGAGAATCAGGAACACCAGCACAATTGATGGAAAAATATGGCTTAAATGCGGCTGCCATTGTAAAAGCCTCGCAAAAAGTAATGAAAAGAAAGTAATAGATTCTAAAAAATATCGTTTCTACTACTGTAACATTAAACATTAAAATCATGAAAAACAACCTATTATGTTTAGTATTTCTGCTAGTTTCAGCAAGTTGCTTTGCGCAATTTGGAGTAAAAGCAGGATTAAACTTTAACTCTAACGGAGAGTTACGTGAAGTTGTTACCGCAGGAGAAAATATTATTGAAGATAGCGGTGATGCAAAAATTGGCTACCATGTTGGTGCTTATTATGAAATTAATTTCAGCAAATTATATCTGCGCCCAGAAGTAGTTTATACAAAAACTAAAAGTGAATACGGTTCTAGCGCATACGATATGTCTAAGATTGATGTTCCTGTGTTAGTAGGAATCGATGTGATTGGTCCTTTGAGTATTTTTGCAGGTCCGGCGTTTCAGTACACGCTTGACAATGATTTGGACAACGCCACTATTTCTGATGTACAAAACGATATTACCGTTGGTTTTAATTTTGGAGCTGCTGTGAAATTTGGAAACATCGGATTGGATGTTCGTTATGAAAGAGGTTTCTCGGAGAATGAAGCCAGCATTTTAGATACTAATAATGTTAAAATAGGAACTTTAGACTCTAGACCAAGTCAAATTATTTTTAGTCTTTCTTTACGATTGTAAACTAGATTTACATTATATGATATAGAAAAGCACTTCTTAACGGAAGTGCTTTTTGTTTCAAGTATTTTTCATGAATTCGTGTAAAATTCGTTCGTTATATTTTATAGTCATCTTTTAAGAAAGATTCTAGACTGTTCCAGTCGGACATACCTTTAGAATATCCATTCCAAGGATGTGCATCTTCAAACCAGTAGTAAGTATGTACATCTTTAGAACTTTTATCGCAATTCAAGAGAATGACATGTTTATCTCCTTGAGACGCAATGCTTATGTGCAATCTTAATACATTTTCGGTTGATTCCATTTCTTTGAAATCTTCACCATATAAATCTAACCAAAATTCAGTGTCACTTATTACTGCATTTTCTCCAGGAAAGTAATCCCAACTATTATTCAACGATGCACCTATACTACTAAGAAATTCAACATATTCATCTGGAATTGACAAGTTTTCTTTTATATACGCTTCGTCAAAAAAAGGTAAAAATATATCCTTTATACTTTCTTTGAATCTTTCCAAATTGAACGCTTCTACTTCTTCAGAACTTCTGTAAAATCCTTTTGAAATTAATTTTTGAACTAAGACATTTTTTGGTTTTTCTTTTTCCATCTGCAATAAAAAATATTTGAAGTGTTTTTATGATCATGTTTCGCTTCTAAAGTAGAAAAAATAGTCTAAAATATCTCCATTTAAAGATTGAATATCATTTCTAAAAAGCTTAGCATAAAAAAAGCACCTCTTTCGAAGTGCTTTCATGTATTTTATATTGTAAGATATTTTAGTTTGCATCTAAATAGTCTGGAGTTCCATCACCATCAGTATCCGTTAAAACAACTGTTCTAATTGTCGTTACTCCTGCATCATCCGTATCTCTTGTTTTTTCTACTTCGTTAGAAGCCAACACAGGCTCCATATCTCCTGGATTCAATGTATATGTATTTTGAACTACTTCATTTACAGTAATAGTTCCATCTCCGTCATCATCAGAATCTCTGAAATTTGGTATACCATCTCCATCTGTATCATCATTTAAAACATCGTTATCTCCGTCTAAATCTTCCATAGAAGATAAAACTCCATCAAAATCAGTATCTAAGAAATCTGCATCAAACACATTAAAAGAGAAAATTAATGGAGAATATGCCGGAATTCCTGGTTGTAAAAAACTAAAGTATCCTAAGCCAGAAGGAATAAAGATAGCTCCAATTCCACCGTTTCTAGCTTCTAGAAAACCGTTAGATCCTTCTATAATATCTTCAGCTGTTTTAAATTCAGGCAAGCCTAATTGAAAACCTCTTACAGTACTTACTGTAGAACCTACTAATGGAATATTTTGTTGCGTAATTCTAAAATCAAATGTTTCTAAATCTAACAATTGACCTCTGTATGTTAAATCAACAGCATCAAAGCTAGAATATGTTTTTCCACCACCTTCTCTTAACTTCAACACATAATATTTGTAATCTACATCAAGATATGTAGTTGTTCTTACTTCTACTTGATCTATCAATGGAGTTCTACTCGCATTTGCTCCTTCAATTTTACCAAATTCCATAGTAAAAGTATCATTTGCAGCACTTTCTGGATTTGTAAGATCAAAATCATCATAATTATAGAAATGTGTTGTCAAAAATTCTATAAGTGCAGCATCATCTTCTATCTGCTGTTCTCCTCTGTCTCGTAGTTCTGCGAAAGTAGCAGTATCATCATCACTTTTGCACGAAAAAATAACCGCACTTGTGATTATCATTAGGAATGTAAATTTTACAAACTTCATCATTGTTTTTAAATTTTGGGTTGCAAGATACAATTTTATCCTACTTTTGTATATTCTTTAACGTAGTTTTTAGAGATTTTGTATGAGGATAGATAAATACCTTTGGTGTGTTCGTTATTTTAAGACAAGAAACATTGCCACTACTGCATGTAAGAAGGGACATGTAAAAATAAATGGTGCTACTGTAAAACCATCGAGAGAAGTATATCGTACGGATAAAATAGAAGTCCGTAAGGATCAAGTTACAAGACATTTAACGGTGCTTGATATTCCTCCAAATCGTGTTGGAGCAAAATTGGTTGATATTTACAGAGTTGATACAACACCAAAAGAAAATTTTGAGCATCTTGAGCTATTGAAACATGCCAAAGATCATTACCGCAAGCAAGGAACTGGAAGACCTACTAAAAAAGATCGTCGTGAAATTGATGAATATCTAGATGATAATCTTGATCATGATGAAAGTTATTCTTAATTTTACTTCATACTATTGTACTAGTAAGTTCTGAAGCTTATTCTATCAGAAAACATGCATTGCTTATTAATACTTCGTGAGTTTACACCAAAGTAATTTATTTAAATTTTGAAGCCATGACCGTTACGGGAAATATCATACTTAACCATCAACAAATTCAACACAAAACACGTCGCATTGCCTACCAAATTCTGGAGTCTAATGTAAACGAAGAAGAGATCATTATTGCAGGAATTGCTAAAAATGGATTTGTATTTGCTGAAAAAATTAAAACTGAATTAGAAAAAATCACGCCTGCAACTATCACTTTGTGCGAAGTGAGAATAGACAAGCAAAATCCATTACAAGCTGTTACTACTTCTATTGATAAAAAAGCATACATCAACAAGCCTTTGGTGCTTATTGATGATGTACTAAACTCAGGAACTACTTTAATTTACGGTGTAAAACACTTTTTAGACGTTCCTTTGAAGAATTTCAAAACAGCGGTACTAGTCAATAGAAATCATAAAAAGTATCCTATAAAAGCTGATTTTAAAGGAATTTCACTATCTACATCTATTCAAGAACACATTGATGTCGTTTTTGCAGAAGGAAAAGACAAAGCTTATTTAATTTAAGTTTTCTTTAATTTCTTTTACTAAAGCTTCAACGGACTTCTTATCGGTAAAAATACTATAGGTTGCTTGTTGGTAAAATGTATTTCTTTCAAACAAATGTTTTCCTACAAACTCAGGTAAATCTTCATCAGCTATTTTACTGATCAATGGACGCTTATCTTTTTCATTCTTTACTCTGTCTATGATTTCAGGAATAGATGTCTGTAAATAAAACGTAGCCTTTGTATATTCATGAATTAAATTCATATTATTAGCATAACAAGGTGTTCCGCCTCCTAATGACAAAATTATAGCTTCTTTTGTTTCTAAAATCTCTTTTAGATACGTATGTTCTTTCATCCGAAAGTAAATTTCTCCTTTCGATTCAAAAATCTCAGGAATTGTTTTTCCTTCTTTTCTTTCTATATACGTATCTAAATCCAACACAGGAAGCTCTAACTCTTTTCCGAGTAATTTTGAAATGGAACTCTTTCCACTTGCCATATATCCTAAAAGTACAATCGTCATTTCTTCTATTATAAATTATTTATTTCTAAGCGCTTACAAAAATCATAAAAAAAAAGATAAAATTATATTAAAAAAGACTTGAAAAATAAAATTATGATGTTATATTTGCACCCGCATTCAGGGAATTAATTATTATTCTTTTTGAATGACCTGGTAGCTCAGTTGGTAGAGCATCTCCCTTTTAAGGAGAGGGTCCTGGGTTCGAGCCCCAGCCAGGTCACAAATTATACTACAAAGGTCTTTTGACCTGGTAGCTCAGTTGGTAGAGCATCTCCCTTTTAAGGAGAGGGTCCTGGGTTCGAGCCCCAGCCAGGTCACAAAAAGAGTTAAGCATTTGCTTAACTTTTTTTATTTTTACAAAGCACAAATACCGAAGTGCTGGAATTGGTAGACAGGCATGGTTGAGGGCCATGTGTTCATTAGAGCGTGTGGGTTCGACTCCCATCTTCGGTACTGAATGGGACAAAGTAACTTTTTTGTTGTTTTGTCCTTTTTTATTTTTATCAAAAGTAATTGATAACGAACTTATTAACTCTAACACACTATTCGGTTCAGTGGTTCGACAGCTATCATTTTCCTTGTTATATACGATTCCGTGCGGAAATAGTAAATTTTGCAATTTCTGCTTTTCTGTATAACTTCCTAAATTCCACACATTCTGCAAGTTACACGAAAGTTGTAATGATTTTTCAATATAATCATCGAGGTTCGACTTTTCTAAACTTGTTTTTTTGATTTCTTGCTCCACTTCTTTTATCTCTTCTTTGTATTTGTTCGAAAACTTTTCGTAGAGTCTACCGTCTATTTCTCCAATAGCGTAGCGCTCTTCAATTGTTTCTAGTTTCTCATTCATTTTCTTTAGTTTATGCTTTAAACTTGCTGTATTGTCTTTATTTGAACTCGTAAAGTATTCAAACGTATTTTTTAATTGTTTTTTAAGAGGAGCAATTAACCTCTGGTCTATTTTATAAGTGTTTAAAATTTCTGCAAATTGATTATTTAATGCTTTAGCACTTTTGTTAGTACAGCATCTCTTCGTTCCACATTTATAATAGTGTATATTCTTTTTCTTTACTACATACCCCGTTAACGCCCTGTTACATTTATCACATTTTATAAATCCACCTTTTAATGGTAAGTTGTTATTGGTTTTATGTTGTTTATAGTTATGCGGGTTATTCAATTGTAGACCACTAGCTTTTAAAAACATTTCTTGCGAAACAATTGGCTTATGCTTGCCTTCTATTATTTCTCCCTCTAATAAGTTATGTGCTATGAGTCCGCAATACACAGGGTTTTTAAAAATTTTGGTGATGTGTTGTCTAAACATTTTGATACCATGGATTTTCAAACGCTCAACAATTTGTGTGTTGGTTAGTCCTTCGTTTACTTTCCAAAGAAATATGTTTCTTATTGTTGATGCATTTTCATCTTGAACAATTATTGGTGTATTATTTTTATCTCTTTTATTTACATAACCAAGAGGAGCTTTGCCCATCCAATAACCATTTAAAAGACGCTGACGCATTCCCATAATCGTTTTATCACGTCTTTGGTCATTATCGTACTTACTAAATAATAGGTTTAAATTTTGGAAGAACATTCCTGTAGAAGTTTCCACATCGACTGGTTGTGTTACGGAAAGTACATTAATACCAATCTTTTTTAATTCTTCTACAATAGTAATAGCACTTGCGCCTGCACGAGAAAATCGATCTATACTATAAACGATGATAAACGCAATTCTTTTCTTTTTTACATAGGTTATCATTTTTTGAAACTGTTTCCTATCATCCGTTTTTGCACTTTCATACGTACCGCCAAAATATTCTATAATATCTAAATTTAATCGAGTAGCATATTGAGTGCATTGTATTTTTTGACTTTCTAAACTTGTATTGTCTTCTTGTTGCGATCCAGAAACTCTAGTGTAGATTACTGCTTCATTTTTGGTAATTACCCTTTTCTTATTCTGCTTTGCGAAACTTTGAAATTGATTTAGATGTTTCATGACTTGTAACGATATTATGCGTTAATAATGATAGTTCTTTTAAAGTATGGATAATGTGTTCAGCTTCCTCATTAGATATATCAGCAAGTCCATCAAAGCTTTTTAATTCTTCAACGGAAATCGTTTTTAAGTTTGATATGTCTTTTACATCTTTCATTTAAAGGAACAATTGTATTATTACCCGTAGTAACTGCTTTAGAGTTGGCTAGTATTCCTTTATTAAAAATTGTAAGATGTGCTGAAATCATATGTTCGATATTACGAAAAATTCAAGTTGAATCCAATTATTAACCAATTAATTAATAGTTAAAATCTTACAATATTAAATTAAGGAACATTATTTATAGTAAATAATGGCATGCTTTGAAAACTACTTAGTAACCTATCATATTTGTTGTTTTTTTAGTGACTGTTATTTTATAAAGTTTAAATTATTTTAAATATGACTTGCCAAGATTTGTCAAGATTTGTCAAGGTTTGTCAACTAGCATCATTTATTTGCTCGTTATAAAGATTCAAAGAAAAATAATAAGCTTTCATACATTCGACGCGATTGGAAGACATTGGAAGAGATTCAACGCGATTTAATTCAATTTTTGATATCATTTACGATTTTCTTTTATTATAATTAGTGATGAAAACTATAAAAATTAGAAATAATGTCGGTCGGATTAGGTCGGATAGCGACGGATTGAGTCGGATAATGTCGGATTATGCCAGATATTTTAATTAAGAACGCAAAAATTAGTAAGAAAAATAACACTATCGTATTCTTGTAACTTCTGATATAAAACAAAAAAACTCCAACTATAAAGTTGAAGCTTTTGGGAATTAGAATATTTAGGCAATAATAAAATTTAAAGCGAGGTTATTCGGTAATCGTAAATGTTTTCATCATATGGATAGCATCATTGACAAAAAAATCGAAGAATTTTGATTTGGCAGTATATGCCACTACATATAGCATATTGTTATACAAGTAAAACTGTTTAATGACTTTATATTCTGTACGATTCACTTCGCTTGTATACACAAGTACAATACTTTCTCCGTATTTTGTCTGCTCTCTTATTTTCTCTAGTTTGATAAGTTCGTCGTGAGATTTCACCAATTTTATGTAATCACTAACAATTGATGTCAAAGTTTCGTTTTTGATTTTACGCCTTTCAACAGTAACACCATTATAAATATATTCTTGACCAACGGTCATTAACTCTTTTGGCGTGTAATTTAAAAAGCCGTGAAAACTGTGAAATTCCCAATTAGGTAGTTTTTGAATCACGAAACCTTTAGATAGCTTTTCAAACGATTCCTTTTTTGTAAGCTTTTTGGTGTTCTTGGCTTGTGTATTCTTGGTTGTTGAACAGCTAAGTAGTATTAACAATAAGAATATAAAATACTTTTTCATTCATCAATGGTAAAAGTTCCCTTTAAGATTTTGCTTTGTGAGTACACTTCAATACCAAATAAATACCAATACATTGAACCTCTTACTTCATAAGAAAATGTAGTAGCATCTATATTGTCAATATCAGCATATCTGTACTGCCATTTATAACCACTTATAAAACCATTAAGATTGCTTCTGCTACGACTTGGAATTAACGCACCTTTGTCATTCTTTTTAAAATCAACAGTAAGGTAGATATCAAAAGGTACATTATCTTCAATAGTCATATGCATCATTTTTACATGGTGACCTTGTATAGGTTTATGATCAAGTATATAGGTGTTTTCAAAATCTTTACTTTCTTTCGCGCCTAACATACCAATTACGCCAATAACAAAAACTACGATAATAGCATTGCCATATTTATTATTGAATAGGTGTTTTCCTTTTGCGAAAAGTGTTAAGACTAAACCAAAAAATAGAATAACAAAAACGGTATTTATAAGTGCCCAAATTAAGTACATAGTATTTGATTAAGATTTTACAAAATTATCTCCCTTTTTGAGAATTACACTTTTATCTTTCTCTATTTCAAACAAAGTAGGAACTGTATTTTTATTTCCGTCCATATCATGAATAAAAACTTCAAAATGTAAGTGTGGCGCAGATGAAAATCCAGTATTTCCACTGAATCCTATTTTTTGTCCTTTTTTCACCTTCATTCCTTCTTTAACACTGATACCTCTATAACGTAAATGGACATACTCACCAATTGTTCCGTCAGAATGTTCGATCATTATAAAGTTAGCATCATCAATACAATCTGTTGTAGGACAACCTTTTTTAGAGTTTTTCTTAACCTTTACAACAACACCTTCACGCGAAGCATAAACGGGCGTGTTCACAGGCATATCAAAATCAATCGCTTGCTTGTCTTTATGCGAAAAAATACCATTATAGCCTTGCATTACTTTATAGGCTTTATCTTTTGCATATGGTAAGCCATATTTATAGTCTTTAGTATGCTTGGCTTTTACATTTCCAATCTTGCGTCTAGTGTTGTATGAATAGCTACTTTTTTCTGTCTTAGAAAGTGTTATTGTTGCTCCTAGAATTTTCTGTTTTGCTGGAATAATCAATACGGTTTGAGACTCTCTATCAAGTTCAAAACCATAACCTTTTAGGGTAAGTCGTAAACTTTGCGTTGCGTGGGTATTATTTTTGACAAAAAGCTGTATTATATTTTTATCTTGTTTCTTAATAATTTCAACAGCTTTTTTTTGGGCAAATGACTGCATGAAAAAAAATATAGAGATAAATAGTGATATATGTAATTTCATTATTATTTACGTTTTTTCTTTTTTGAAACTTCTTCCGCCATCAATAAAGCATTGTAAGCATTTACTATTTTTCCTGATTTGGATAAGGAACTGAAAGGGACTTTTTTGGGATCTTGTTTTTCTCCGTTAGGATATGGTTTTAAAACTTGTATTTCTAAAGAAGTTCCTGATTCTAATAGAATTTCTTTCACTTCAGCAGCTGATAGGCTTGGATAATAAGAAAATAATAAGCTTGCTACACCACTTGTAATTGCTGACGATAGTGAAGTTCCAGTATCATTTATAACTTCCCACCTGTTCAAACAAGCAATCTCTGTACCAGGAGCAAAAAGATCAACCTCTTTCTTTCCGTAATTTGAACTATTATCAACTAGCATAGAGTCTAATTTGTTAGATGTATTCCCCACTTTTATAAAGTTTTTTAAAAATTCATTGCTGTCTAATGCGTCATTTGGATAATTATCTATTTTATCTAAATTATATCCATCATTACCTGACGATGTTACAATAAGTACATCATGTTGCTCAGCATACTTAAGAGCATCATTAACCCATTGCGGATGTAGTGAGAAATTTTTACCAATACTCATATTAATAACTTTCGCTCCATTATTGACTGCATAACGAATCGCTAAAGCAATATCTTTATCATGTTCGCTAGCAGATACGGAAATACTTAAAGGCATTATTTTTACCTTATCATTAATTCCCTCTACCAATGTATCATTCCTAGTAGCGGCTATTATTGAAGAAACTTTTGTAGAGTGACTAATTTGTGTTGTTCCTTGTACATTATGATTTCCATAGGGAAAGTCATTAATATCGTCAGATTTGTCATTTGTCAAATACCGTTCTTTAAATCTAAAGTTCAATTTGTAAGCAATGATCTCTTGCTGTGATTTTATATTATAATCAATCCACTTTTCGTCAATACCATACTTTTTGAAACTGCTAAATCGTTTTATTAGCTTTTTATCTTCATCATCTAAAACAGTATTAATCAGAGAGTCTAATTCTGATTCACTTTTATCTGTAGTGTCTCCTATGTATTGACTTGTTACTTTTTTAGCCTTTAGATAACGTTCCTTCGCTGACTTATATCTCTCAATATTTTTTTTAGTTAGATTTAATTTAAAATGATAAGCTTCGTAAGCATTTTGATACTTTTTAAAATTTTCTCTTTGAGATTTTTCAATATCATTTATGGAAGTAACATCTTTGAAGATTGTGTCAAAACGATTAATAATTCTAACATATTCGTAAAGTCCATATGGTATACTATCGTTTTCTGTACTTCCAACATAATTCCAACCGTGAATATCATCTATATATCCATTTTTGTCATCATCAATACCATTATTTGGGATTTCGTCTGTATTCGTCCAGATTTGATTTTTTAATTCTTCTTGTGAAATATCTAATTCAGTATCAATTACTGCAACAATTGTTACTACTGATTTTTTTGTTCTTATAAAGTCGTATGCCTTATTCAAACTTATTCCAAGTACACTATCTTTAGAAAAATCTTTGAAATACCAAAATTGATTTAAATGACTATTTTTTATGGACTTAGTTTTAATACCTTTAGTACTAATACTTGTTGTTTTGCAAGAGACAACAAGTATTAACACTACAAGGAATATTCTTAGATGGAATTTAAGCATTTATTTTCTTTATTAGTCAGTGCTAGGGCATAGTAGATTACTATCACAGAGGTTAATGTCTTTTGTATTAGTTTTGGTTTGTGTAATTTCTGGTTTACAAAAATCACCTTTTGCACTAGCAGCTTCTACTGGTTCTCCTCCAAACACTTTATTAGTGAAATTTAAGCTTATTATTTTAGTTTTTCCTAATTTTAGTTTTTTAATGTTTCTCATCTTTTATTTTATTTATAATGTTTGACCAAATATACACTCATCATAAGGGAATTGAAAGAAAAGGTTTTCTACTTTCAGCGAAAAGAGAAATGTAAAAAGAGCTAAATTGCTTAAAATTAACTATTTAATTTTCTTTAAAAAATAAGATACATTTAAGCCTGTTTTTTTACTAAAAGCTCTTGTAAAAGATTCCGTACTCGAAAACCCCGCTTCTTTTGCTATTGCTTGTATGGTATAATTCCTTAAAATTTTATCATTATATAGCTTTTCAATAATGTATTCTATTCTTAGATTATTAACATAGTTTTTAAAAGTTTGAAATTTATAACTATTAATTACTACTGATAGATATTTACTATTAGTTCCAATATCTTTAGCAAATGAATTTAATGTGAGTTTTGGAGTAAGAAAGGATTTTGTTTCTTCAAATTTTTTAAGTCTATCTAATATTTGATTTAAGGTCTCCTCATCGATTGATAACTTACGCTTATTGTCTTCGATTAAAGTAGTTTTTGTCACTTCTGACTTTACTTTTAAAGATGAAATAATATCATGAAATTTTTCTTCATTTATTTTTTTCTTTCGATATAGTAAGACTAGTAGAGATACCACAAATAAAAGAATTAATAAAAGAATAAAAACTCCATATTTAAAACCTTCATTTTCTCTATTTAATTCTGAAATTAGAAACTCTTTCTCTTTTACTAGTCTTGGTGTATCGTATTCATGTTGAAATGTATAAGTCACATTACGATATTCTCTATTAATTACAGTATCAACAACGAGTAATCTTTCCGTGTAATGTAATTGACTTTTAAAATCCTCTTTAGATTTATAATAGTTAATTAAGTATTCGTAAGCTTTCCTCGGTGCGGGTATGATATATTTTTTAAATCTAAAAATACTATCTACTTTTTTGTAGTATCTAATTTTGGTAGTATTGTCATTAGAAATAGAACCTAAATAAAAATATGCTATCGCTAAATTAGGGTAATCTTTTGTTAGTTTCAAGTATGGAATAGCTTTTAGTAGACTATCATTAGCAGATTGATAATCTTCCGCAGTATAATGTAAAGCTCCTTGAGAATAAGTAAAATCTAAATGACTACCATCATTCAATTTTAGAGCCTTTTTATATCCTTCCTTATTTAGGACATAAGCAGAATCTAACATGTCTTTAGATGTATATGCTATACTTAAAGCATAGAGTGTATTGAGATAGGTTTTTCCGTAGTTTTCTCTCTCATTTTCATACTCTAAATTTTCTTTAAGAATCTCTATTGCTTCTGTATATGACCTTACTTTTAGTTTCAACAAAGCAATGTTGTATCTTAAATTAAAGAACATGTTATCATTTCTATTTTCATAGAATTTATAAATCTTTAAATAAGTGTCTAGTGACTCACTATACCTACCCAAATCAAATAAAACTAACCCTCTGTAAAATTGTCCTTCTGCTGTTAAATCTTTAATTTTATAATTAGTTGCGTAATAAATACAGCTATCCGTATATTTTAATGCTATTTCTGGTGTATTAAATGAAACCTTGCATAGACGAATATAACTATTTGCAATTGCTCTCGTATTTTTTTCTTTTCTTGCTTTTTTTAAAGTATATAAAGCAACTTTCCTTCCCGTATCTTCTTGCCCAGATTTCTTATAATAATAGAAAGTTTTTCTTAGTTCGTCAAAAGTTTTTGTAGCTAAAGAGTCTTCAATATTGTTCTGAGCGATTGAAAAAGCAGAAAATAAAGAAATAATAGTGAACGCAAACAAATATTTTAATAACATTTTGGTTTCAAGCATTATATGTTTTTTTCTTTAAAGCAAAATTATTCTCTTTTCGCCGAAATTAGATTCTCTTTTCACTGAAATTAGAAAAGTGTTTCTTGATTTAATAGCTTTTGAGGTATACATTTACATCATAAAAAAAATCTGACATCTAAAATAGAGGATTAATTTTAAAGCAAGAAAAGTTTTAATAAAAAAAGTTTTTCAAAGTGTCAGCGTAAAGTAATTTTAAAAAGAACTCCATAAATGATTAGCAAGAAAGAACGCAAAAAGCTTCAAGAAGTATTTGGATATCATTATTCTGATAAGGTATTAAAAATTTTAAAAGAAAATAATGTCACCAATAGAAACGGAACACCCTACGGCAAATCAATGATTAGAAATGTATACAACGGACTTAATGAAAACAAAGACATTGAAAATGCTATTTGGGAACTCTTTCTACTAAGTTCAGAGAAGAATCAAAAAAGAGAAGCTTTAATAAATGAACTGTTAGAATTATAAAAAACAGCTTTAATAAAAAAGCCTTCACTAGACATGAAAGCTTTTTAAAAGTAAACAAATAAACATTTGCCCACGATCTACAAATCAAAGATAGGTATTTTTTTAACACACATCACGGCATATGTTTATTGAAGTGTTGCTAATCACTTTAAAAACAGTCGTGGAAGCCGAAAGACGAATGAGTAGGCGTATTAAAAACTAATAACTATAATGAAAAGAGTAAGAAATGTATTTCAATTTTTATGTATCTTGGTAGTGATGTTGGCATGTACCAATTGTCAAAATGATACCGAAATAGAAACCCAACACACTGAGGGGCTACAAAAGGAATTTCCTTATAGATCAAGCGTATTAACAAAACAAGCTATTGAAATCAACACAAAGTTGAGTAACCAAATGAGAAGTATCACTGGCATACAAAATGATGAACTATCAAAAAGTGTATACAATTCTGTATATGACTTTACAGTGTATACCGACGTTATTAATTTTGTAGAAAGCACTGAAAACAATAAACACTCATATACTTTTCCTATTGAGCGAGGAAATAATACAGGAAGTAGTTTAGAGAATCTAGTATTATCATATGATGAAACCATTGATGACTACACGGCAAGTATTGTAGCGTACCATTTTACAGCTTCACAAAAACAAGAATTCTTAGAAAATCAACATGTAAGTACATCATACGGTGTCAGTTTTGAAACTGTAGCTGTAAATGCAAATGATGTATTAAACAAAAACGGTTCGCTTCCTTGTACGACTACGTATACAGTATATCATGTAACACCCGATACAGGAGAAACTTTTGTACACTCTACAAACAATCAACACAATGAATGTGAGCATGAGGACGCAGACGGGAATACACAATGTCGAACTTATACAGTGATTGAGATAGATTGCCCAGATGGGGGAAATAGTAATGGATTAGGAACAGAAGACAATTCAGGCAGTACAAGCAGTCCAAACACTGGCGGAAGTAGTGGAAATAACAATGATAACGATAATGATTTTGATGATATTGTTACTACTCCAGCAGTGATGCCAGATCAAATGATTGATGATTGTATGAATACGAATTCATTTAATCCACGTTTATCTCCAGAAATACGCACTTGGTTACGAAATAATAGAATTCATTCTTCTGCGCTAAGTCGTTATTTACAAAATGTAGGCTGTAATGATAGTTCAAAAGATTTTATTGAAGCTGCTATAATTGCTATGATGGATGATCAAGATTTAACTTTTGAAGATTATATTAGACTCCGAGTAGAAGAAAAACTAGAAGAAAGACCTTTTGGACTTATTGAAGTTCCTTGTGTAGAATTAGAGAAATGGCAAGCTTTAGCATTGCATAATCCACCACCAAGTGTTGTAAACAGAGTTCATGCCATTGATAATCAAGATACCACCTTCTTTACGGATTACAGCATACAGACTTTAGAAAATGCAGAAGGACATTTAGTTAATATGGATTATTTCCCTGTTGAAATATCATCATTTCCAATTAATCCTTCAACAAACTTACCCTATACACCAGAAGAATTTTTAACCTATTTTAGATTAAATATAAATTCGTTAATTGATAATACTTGGGCTGTGTTTAATCCTGTTGTATATCAAAATGGTAATTTCTCGATTGATGATACAGAACTATGGAACTCAGATAATCCGTTAACCGCACTTTTAACTATAGATATTCCTGTGGATGAAGGAACAGTTATAATTAGTGATTATTCCGATTCCAATTTTACAGTAATAACACTAGAAACTCCATGGGATAGTGAACACCCTGTTTCAGGTGTTAGAGATTTTGGATTCACACAAACCAATTGGGGAAGCTATGTTTTTTATTCAAGAGCCGTTGATAGAATGGCAAATGGTTTAGATTATGCGGTTGCTAACTCACCAATTCCAAATGATGTTGCCTTTTTTGGTTCTGATGCTTTATGGGAAAGTTTTCAAGAAAAAATGATAACTTTTGTTAATGAGAATGGTGGTAATGCTCAAATGGATTTCAAAGAATCATATAGACCATCTTGGGAAAAAATTAAAAAAGTATTAAGGGGAGAAATCTCTATTGACGAATTAGATTGTCTTAACTAAATTAACCAATAAAAAATGATGAAAATTGCAATTCAAATTTTGAAAGTATCAGTAATAATGGGTGTTATAACAAATATTTTTAATGTGACGTTATTCTCATTATACCCTAACTATTTATCAAGGGAAGAAATGAATATTACTAATTTAGAAAATGAGTTTGTTTCTGATCTTTTAAATATAAAGTACCTCTTGTTTTATCTTATACTATGGATTGTAATTTCTGGTATATATTATTTAACTGCAAAATTGAATGTTGTTAAGTTATACAGAACTATAATCCTATTGGTATTGTTTATATTATTAGCATTCACAACTACAAGTATTGGGTACGCTCTACATTTATTAGGCTATGTGCTTTTTATCATTTTTTCTATTGTCACGTTTGGTAGTTTTTATCTATTGATTGAAAATGAGATTTCAAAAGCTTATTTGGAGTAAGCACAATTTTATCATTTTTTTCATGATTACTTAAAAAGCCATGCTGTTATACTAGCATAGCCTACTATACGTATGGCTTTTTTTACCCCTATTTTATTATTGTTTGTAGCCGTTAACATTTATAAAATAGATATGAATACTAACACCAATATCAATGTATTTATCTGCATTATTGTCATAGAGTTTATTGTAATCATGATTGTCATCATAGTATACTTTTCAATAAAGCCATTTACAACAAATAAGAATATTAAAAAACTAAACGAAGTAGATAAAAGTATTGAAGATGAACTAGGGAATAATTCATAATTCTAAATTTAGAATTATGAATTGAATTGGTTTTTTTGGTAATTCTCCAAAGCGGCAGTTGGTTACTGTCGCTTTGTTTTATCACAAAAAATAATGACTAAGTTAAATCAGAAATCAGTTTGGGGAAGCTGAGAATAACCAATCGGAAAATCAAACATAATTATTTGTATAGTGGATATAAAAATATAAGTGTCGGATTTTGAAAATGGTTGTTAATTAAACTGGAAGTAGCGTAGTCTTATTGTTAAGTTAAGTAAGACTACGCTACAATTTTTTAAAATTATGAATAATAGTAAACATATATTTTTCAAAGGATTTGTGGTTGGTTTTGTAACGGCTTCTGTATTGCTTGCAACATTTGTCTTGATAGGGATTTGGTTGTATACTAGCTGAAATACGTACCCTTGCCTAAAACTCTCTAAATGAAGGAAACCTCAATCAGTTGTGATCGAGGTTTTTATATTTTGTTGTTGTTTTGTTGCGTTTTGTTGCGTTTTGTTGCGAACTGTTGCAGACTTGCTGAGAATTGTATTAGTTTTTGTGTTACACTGTTGCGATTCGTTGCTAATCGTTGCACACTGTTACTATTCTTGTTGTGGGTTGTTGCAAATTGTTGCGGTTTTGTTGCGAACTGTTGCTGATTTGCGGTGGAATCGTCCTAAAATTTGTCTAGACATTATTAATTAAGGTACTATATATAACATTACACTAAATTAAAAATAGATGGACTTATTATGCGGATTTTTAATGTTCTTTGCGGGACTTTTTATATCATATATCAACCCAGAGGGAACTAGACTAATTTTTTCCAAGTATGTACCCCAATACGCCGAAGATTATAGCAACAATAACGGGAAGTACTTTCATAAAATTCTCAAATTTTTGCTGATTTTTTGCTTGTTTTGCTTTTGCTTTGGCTTCATTGTAGTCATATTCAAAGCCTTTTAAGGTTTTTAAAATACCCTTGAAAGTAATTTGAATATGAGAATTAGAGTATAAAACAAGTTCTTCGTTATAGAGAAATAGCAAAACAGAGTTTAATAAAGTCGCTTTACTATCAATTTCCATTGTAGAATCGAAGCCTTTAGTTAAAAAACGCTCAAACTGATTTGAATAAGCAGTTTCATACTTAACATCAGAGTCAAGACGATCAAGAAGTTCCTCATAAGTGAGAGTATAAGACTTATAAGGTTGATTTAGACTGTTCAGAACTGAATCGGCTAAACGCAAATAAGTAGTATGATTAGGTTTTATCATAGTAACCAAATATAAGAAAATACTTTAATATATATTTCTTTAAAATGCTATATTTGTACAATCCAAAACTTATAGCAATGCAGGACAACATCAATTCTATCATAAACGCAATAAAAATAATTCAAAAGGAAAACGCTCAAAGCGAAGCTATTCCACTCTTAGAAGATGCGTTAAAACAGTCTATGAAGTTGTATGTATTAAACATGGCTTCCATGAGTTCTGTAGTTGATATGGAAGAAATAAAAGAGAATTTCAAAAACGGTTTGGAGTTGTTGGAAATCTTTAATAAGAAGTAGTTACTTTTTGTCGTCTTTCGGGTTTGTATTAACAGCCTTTAAGAGGTTTTTATTAAAATCCGAAAGCTCAGTTTCTTCTGTTGGCTCAATCGTTCTGCCTTTATCATCAAAATTAAAAGGGAGCGCTAATTGTCCGCTTTGTCTGTGCTTTAATTTTTCAAACTGTTCCCACATGTGTTTCATGTTGTCAGATAACTGAAATAATGTAACTATCTGATTGATTTGTGCAGTTAAATGAGGGTTTCCTATATCATCAGTAAGTAATTGATGAAAACGAGCAGTTTTATTTCCTGTTTCACTTTTAGGCACATTTTTTTCAAGTTCTTCCAAAACACCTTTTGGTAATTGCTCATAAACAAGTTTTTTTGTCCATGTTCCAATAACGCCAGGGCGCTTTTTTATTCCATTAACTGTAAAATCCCATCCATTCAATCTGAATAATTCCTTATAAAATATATCGGGAAACCTTTTTTGCCACGGTAGTAATTCTTGACTGATATACTTTTGTAATATCTTTTGTAATTCATCTTTTTCACGGTCATACTGATACCCTGTAGCTTCATCAACAAGCGCCACGATTCCAACAGTCGCAAACCCTTTCATTAATGCGTAGGCAATCTCCGCAGCATTAACCAAATTCGCGCTATCTTTTCCGCTATTTCTAGCCTGTATATAAACGTCGCATATTTCGGGAAGCACTGTAACATCTACACCATTAGAATCAACACCCGACAAAGAACGATAAGAATAAGCGTTTTCAAACTCCTCCTTTAATTCTTTGGAAATGAATGGTTTAAGATATGAAGCTGAAAGGTATTCAGGCAAAACGGCGCTACCTTCTTTTTTCTTTTTCCAATAAGCGCCACCGCCTTTAATTCCGAATGCGTTTGCGATAGTCCTTTCAGAAAATACACGCGTTCTGTCTTCATCGTCTAGGACGGCGCAAGTTAATTCAAAACCATTCAAATCTAGTTCCCCTTGATGCGTTGCTTTTAATTTCTTAGCCATTTATTAACTCTTTATATGTTATTCTGTTTTCGATATTTCCCAAAAGTAAGTTAAATCTTTCAGATTCGCCAATCTTACGACTATTGTATCTGAATACGAATTCATCAACGTACATTTGTAAATGCTTTTTACTTGTAAAATGATATATTCCAACGATACCACGCTTTAACAACGACCAAAAACCCTCTATTGTGTTTGTATGGATGCGTCCGTTAACGTACTGGTTTTGGTTGTGTTTTACGATGCTGTGGTCATAAATACGGTTAACGCCTTTATATCCGAGCCATTCGTCAGAATAAAGTTTCGCAGACTCTTTTACGTTTTTGATAATCTCACGGGTTAACGTTTCAGATTTTACATTTTCAACCTTACGAGCCGTTAATTTACCGTTACGCTCAACCATTCCGACTACAGGCGTTTTGTCTTTTGCGCTACGACCTTGCGAGCCTTTTACCTTTTTGTTAGCGTGTCTGTTTTTGTTCTTACCACCTACATAAGTTTCATCTACTTCGACCTCGTTATCTAGTTGCGCGTCGTTGTCGATTCCAAAACAGTTTCTAATACGTTGTAGCATGAACCAAGCAGATTTTTGTGTAATATCAAGATCGCGCCCAAGCTGTAAAGAAGAAATACCTTTTTTGTGAGAAGTAACAAGCCAAATAGCTAAGAACCACTTTTGCAGATCAATTTTAGTGTTATCAAATATCGTGTTAGTCTTTACATTGAAGTATTTACCTGTGTTTTTGCACTTGTATTTGTTACCTTTACAGTTATAAACCTTTGAAGTTGAATCAAATGGACTTACTACGTTACCATTCCAACGTAATAACTCTAAATGGTCAATGCAAGCCTGTTGATTTGGAAAGGCTTTTATAAGGTCTAAAACTGATTTTACTTCTTCGTTAAACATAACAGTATCATTTTGTTATATCAAAGATAAGAAGTTAATTACACTAAACCTAATTTATTTAGTGTAGAGTTGTATATAGTTACCTTAATTAATACTATAATAGGTCTATTTTAATTAGTTATTATTTACACTGCTGCGATTCGTTGCTAATCATTGTAGATTGTTGCTATTCTTGTTGCGGGTTGTTGCAAACTGTTGCGGCATCGTCCTAAAATTATATTCAAAGATGGTTCGCAAATAATGGTGTGTAGCTGTACAAATTAGGCTATCATTTAAGTCATATTTTAAAATAAACTTTTAAGTTCAATAAGGTTCTTTAATTCTTATATATTTCATTCAACACTCCTCCATTTATCAGGAAAATAAGGCGTTTTAAAATAAATATGAGCAAGATTTCGTAAAAATGGATAGCCAGCTTTATCTGTGCGATATTCATATTCAAACTCATTTATTCTTTTTTGATAATCAAATTTGAATTGTTCAAAATTCATATCTTCATTAAAATTATTGTAGAGCCTAATGTCTCTTTGATAGCCGTCATTAAATCTAGGATTGGAAAATAACTGTTCCTCAAGGTCATCTTCTGTATTTTCGATTAAATGTTTTGAGATAGAATTTTTTCCGTGATGTGGAGTAAATATTCCTAAATCAATCTCATTCTCAATAATGAATTTTCTAACTCTATTATAGTCTTCTTCTAAGTTTAATATAGCAGTATATTCTACCAAAACCGCTAAGAGTGGACTAGTGCTGTCAGAATAATAGACTGATTTTTCTCCAGTGATAGTAAATCGAATTACATTTTCATAACTGTTATTAGCATCGGGTATCCTGTTGTATTTTTCTTTTCCATTTATGATATAATTTAATACAATTTGTAAATAATTGATTGCACTTTGTTTTTTGTTAAGGTTTAAATAAATATTTAAAATATTGATGATAGGAATAGAATTTATGTCAATTAATGGGCGGAAGGAAACACTATTAGAGTTTATGACCGAAGACAATATATTGTTTAATTCTGTTTTGTTAACTTCTGGTTTAGATAAATCAATATTTAAAAGAAATGTTAAATATTCTAAGTATTCAAAAGTTCTTTTCGTATATCCTATTTGCTCGTATCTTCCAGAGCTTTCTGATGATAAACCATCTTTTATTCTAGCTATTTCTAAAGTTCTAAGGAAATACTCTGTCAAAATAGACAAGTAAAAATTTAAAACGTTATTGAAATATTTAATAATTTTTGAATGTTCCTCTAATTTGTTTTTTAATATCCAGTGCCAATAATTTATAACTAAATGGGTTAAATATCTTTTGGCAATATCGAGGTTATTATATTCTTTTGCTTCCGTATAAATTATAAATGCAATTAGCTTAAGAGTTTCAAACAATAAAGTCCACTTTCTAGGCAACTTACCTTTATAGACTTTCCATTCATTCTTTTTAAATAAATCATCTATTAAGCGAATAAAGTCTTCTGAAATAGTATCGGAAGCGTTCAAATTAATTAATACTTTATTAAAGATTTTGATAGAATTTTGGTCAGTCAGTAGATAAGCGCCAAATAACGAATTAGTAAAAAGCGTAGTGAGATGTGAGATTCCCCATCTTTGATATTGAATATCTCCATTTTGAGGAAATTCTTGTAATACAAAACCCTCGTAGACCTCTCTAATTTTCCCGCTAATAACTCCATTGTGAACCAGTACAATTTTCTTAGGTAGTTTTTCAAAGTTTTGATAGGAAGTAGAGAAGTTTACATATTTTGACTCAGTGAGAGACTGTTTTATTCCGTATTCTTTATAAAATGTAGTTTTAGTTACATGTCTATCTTCCCCACCTTTAAGCTCAAAATAGAAACATTTTTTTATTCCATCTTCATCTTTCCCAACAGCTACAATATCTTTTCCATATTCATTTAAACCTTTGTTTTCCGTTGGCTTAGACAAAATTTCAAAGCTCAAAGAGGTCAAAAGAATTGGGAAAATTTTATTAAGTTCACTCTCTTCTGTTAAAGATTCTAAATACGATTTAACAATTATTGGTTTAATATTCATTCTATAGTATTCAAATTATGTTCATACAAGTCAGGATTAAGATAACTCTGACGATCAATTAGTATACTATTCTCAAATTTTCCCAAAGGAGTAACTTCTCCTTCACGTATCATCCAAGAATTTCCTCTGACAATAATAGAAGTTTTTGATGTTTCCCAAAATGTACCTTTTCCATTTCGAGCTTCATTCATTTCTTTTGTGTTTTGTTCATGTTCCAAACGATAATATAAGTTCATCAAATCTCTTTCATTTTGATACGGATTTAAATCGTCAATAGTTTCTTTTAAGTTTTTTAGTTGATTGTAATCATCTAATGCTTTTTTGATTGGCTTTAAAAACTCTTTATCTTTTTTGCTTTTTCCGATACTATTTTCAATTTCATTGTAAACTGCTTCATGGTATGAGCTAAATACCTTTTGAGCTAAATACTGTTGCAAATATTCTCGAACTCTTTTGAGTTTAGAATTTCTTAGAGGTAAAATTAATGGAAGTAATTCATCAAATGAGTGAGGATGTTTACAAACATTATTGATTACGTTCATTTGATGTTTAGCATTATCTAGTTTCAAGAAGTCTACTTGATATATTCCAAGATTCGCAGAAAATATAACCATGACACCAAGCATTCCAAATACAGGATCTTGTTTAAAAAGATCTAAAATCTGCTCTTCTGTTTTTTGTTGATTAACACCCCAAGCTTGATGAACTCCATTTTCAAAAAAATTCATTCGGAAGCGATAGTTGGGTTTAAGACTGAAAAGTCCCATCATTATATCAAAAACATAGGCAGGCTCACTAAAGTCACTAAAAAAACTTTTTATTTTACTAAAATCCTGTGTCTTTGATAAATACAAATGAAATAATTTATATTTTTCAGCTTCATGATTTTTAATAAAAGAAATATCTTGATAAGCCCTTTTTACTATTTCATCATTTCCATTTTTTAAGAATTCAGCATAAAGCTTAAAGGCATTTTCTTTAATACTTTTTTTAGTGTACTCATTCTCAATAATATTACCAATAAGGTAAGATTGTTGAATTGCAATTTCTATATTCTCAAATTCTAAATCTCCAATTTGGTTAAATGCATTTTCTACATCTTTTTCACTCTTATACTTTATTCTTCCCAAAATACTCAAACAATGAATTACACTTTTATCTCTGAGTTTAATTATATTTTCTATAATCGAAATTTCTCCTGAATTATAAAGACCGATAAGTAAATCGGAAATGAAATCTAAAGAGACATCGTTCTCGTAACAAAAACTTAATAGTCGTTTGCTTTTTTTAAGATTCCTATTGGGAAAATTACGTAAGCCACTAATCACATCGTGTCTTCTATCTTCATTACTCCATAACTCTTCAACTATCTCAACGATTTCTTTTTCGGAATAGTTTGAGTTTGGCAAAAACCTGAAAAATATTCGTTCAAAAGAGGATAAGCGGTTCTTTCTTTTATATTCATCATTTAACGACAACAAAAACTTTTTAACATCTATTCCTTTTTCTGAAAGTATATAAAGAATAAAGGGCTTGAAATCTTCAAAAATTACATTAAATGAGTTTATTACCCTTTCAGAATTATACTCTTTTTTTAAAAACGCTTCAAATTCTTTAATGAAATTAAAAGCTTCCAAAATATTTAGTGTTAGTTTCTTCTTGAGTTTAATTTCAGCAATTTCTAAAACTATAGTTTGTAGTTCAATAGAATCACTAACAACCAATAAACTATCCTTATCTTCTTTAACATAATGTAAAACTCCGTATTCAATCAATAATTTATAATCAATGACATCATTTTTAGAATATTCAGATCGTCTAGTATTAAAATAATAGTTTATGAAACCTTTTATAATCTGTGATTTAGTTTTTAACATGATTTCTTTTAATATCGATTATTCTTCAATCAAATTATCAATTTCATTCTTATATTCGGTCATAAACCAATCTATTGATTCGCCTGATTTTTTAAGTTCTTCTTCTAGCAAATTTAAGACCTGCTTTGTATCTCTTGTAAGTAAGTCTCTTTTCTTCATAACTGCTGAGAAATCTCCGCAATTCAAGTATTCCTTCAATTCTTTTGGACAATTCGGGGTTGTTTCCACCACCTTCTTTGCTAATTCTTTTAATTGTTTCGTTTCCAATTGTTTCAAACTCTTCTTCAAGTTCTCTTTCTTTTCGTTGAGCGTAAGTTCCAAATTCTTCAATTTTTCTTGTAATATCTTCTCGTCTTTCTCGAAACTTTTTTTGATTCATAATAAAATATATTGTTAGAAAGTAAATATTAACTTGTGAAATTTATTTGATTTTTCTTATTTTTTTAACAATTTAGAATAAGAAATTTCACCAAGTGTTATTTACCTAACCATTTCGTATAACCTTGTATTTAGTGTATACAATATGTTTGAAAAAGAACCTTGTACTAAATAGTCAGTTATTTCAGGACGGTATTTTTTTGAGATATTTATTTTTTCAATTCCTTGAAAATCTGAAAATTCTATTAATTCTAGATCTTTTACTAGTTCCATAAATTTATCTAAAGTAACAGGAAGGTCGGAGAACGTTCTAAATTTCTGAACAAAAGGAACTTTGCAAGAAGTGTCTGATAAAGTGTAGTTTTGTGACTGTAGATAGTTTCTACGCCAGAAAAAATCTATAAATTTTGATGTCAAAATATCTACTTCTTCTTTTATAGAAATGTCCTTACCCTTTGATTTATTGAACTGTTCTAAAAATTCAGAATCCATACCTACATGAGAAGAAAGATTAAAGATTGATTGACTATTAAATCCAAAATTTGTATACTGCATGTCAACAACCCATTGTAATGATTTCTGCAATGTTTTTATTCCTAATTCGCGAAAGCTACAGTTTATGAATTTATTACCTTTGTCTTCTGTATTTCCCCAAAAATATGGATATTTATAGAAGTGGCAATTTTCAAATAATTTTATCCCATTAAAATCAAACTCTACTTTTTCCGTAATATTGAACATACATAAATGCTTTACCTCATACTCTCCATAAACTTTTTTTAATAATTTAGTATTTTCAACTTTACTTGGCTCAAGCCTCTCATATTTTAAAAATTTCTTATTAATAGCATAAATAATATTAAAA
This sequence comes from Kordia sp., assembly GCF_965224175.1. Classification (GTDB taxonomy): domain Bacteria; phylum Bacteroidota; class Bacteroidia; order Flavobacteriales; family Flavobacteriaceae; genus Kordia. The sequence continues at coordinate 139,551 of NZ_OZ245041.1, read as the reverse complement.
ACTCCAGAATAGAGTTTTATTTTTTTTCTTAAAGAAAAACTTGAATCACTTATTTTTTCTATTAAAAATTGAATATATGTAATTTCTTTATCACCCCATGATTTAACTCTTTCTGCTATGTCAATCACTAATTGAGAACCAAAAGAACAATCCTCTAGGATTTTTAAAAAATCATCTTCAAGTTCAATGAGTTTATCCAATTCTAAATCCAAATAAAAAGCTAGATAAGTAGCTTTGAAAAAATCTACTAGAAAATCATATGTAAACTTTATAGCACCATTAACTTCAGTCAATAAAGGATGAGATGAAAAAGACTTTGTAAGTTTGTTAGTCTCAAAATCTTGAGATGTACTAATGTTTTTATTGATACCAAAAAAAACTGATTCCTCAAGTTCTTCAAGATTTGTTAATCCATTTTTAACAATCGATATATATTGAAAAACCTTTACTTGCTCATCTATACTAAGATTTGTGATTCTTGATTTCCCTAATAGATAGTTTTCTCTGAAGCACATTTTTGCTATGATATAATCCGTTGTATTTTTTTTGGGATTTAATATTCTAGTGTTTAATTCCTCCTTTAATAAAACATCATCTCTAATTATTTTTGTTATTAAATCCAATGCATAAGGATGATAAATGTTTTTAGATTTTTCATCATTATTTTTATGGAAATCTACCGCCAAGTTAAGCGCTTTATCATATTTTCGTTGATTAGTTTCCTTATTAAATGTAAAGTGGAAAAAATCTTCAGTTTGTTTCTTATCAAAAGATAATAGATTTAATATTTGAATATTATGATCAGTAGTTTCCCAAAACTCGTTTCTACAAGTAATAATAATTTTAGAATTTTTTATTTGCTGATTGTATTCATTCACAGAGTCTAAAAAGTCTGAAATCTCAAAATTATTTACTTTTGAAATAAGCTCATCGATACCATCAATAATCAAAAAAATATTTCCTGTATCTAAATTGTATCTGAAATATTTTTCATCTAAAAAACTTTGTCTATTAATTGATGATTGATAAATATCATATAAATTAATTTTAGAGTTGTCTTTATAATCATCAATCAATCTTCTTTTAACTTCAACCGAATTGATTAGTATATTTTTAGTGTTTTCATTTACACTTGTTATAGTGTTAGAGAAATATTGTGCAATCGTTGTTTTACCAATACCAGCTTTACCTATTAAAACTAATACTGGGCTATTATCTTTTTTATACCAAGAACTAATGAAATTTTGATCTGCTATTCTATATACATTCTCATTAGTTTTCAAATCCTTTTCAGATATGGTCGTATTTATAAAAACCTTTGGAGTATCGTATGTAATTTTAGAAAAATTAATTCCTGTCTTTTTCTCACTAATTTCTTTTAAAATATCCTCAACGAAATCAATATGTGTAGGTGTTATAATTTCTTCTATTCTATCAATAAGATTTGGACTATTCGATTTATTCCTTGATAAATAAATGAAAACCCTAGTTTTAAATATTCTACGATGATGCTTAAAAAGGTAATTAGCTGTAGTAATTGAATTAGTTCCTTTATTAAAAAAAATATGAATATTATTCTCATCTCTTCTCTTGTCAATTTCTACAAAGTAATCATAGCTAATTGTTCCCTCTTCTGAAAAGCTATTCATAGATTTGTCAGAAAAATACCTAAATTCAGAACTACTTGTATTATAGTCTTCTAATAAATGCTTGTAAAAATCTAATTTTCTTTTCATATTTTTAGTAATTTGATAATAGCTTTATAATAGCTTTATGATAGTCTTCGTTTTCCTTGTTTGATTTGCGCCAACATTCGTAAAATAATTTTCGAAATTCATTGAAACTTTCGGGTTCTATTTTAATAGTTAAAGACTTTATTATTTTAGCCTTCAATCTTGATTCTTCGTAGTACTGTAAACTATTATTAAAAATAATTTCAAATGCGGTTTGTAACTTATCTTTATCAAAAGATTTTAGACTATGATTTAATTGATTTATGATTGAATCAAAAAGGATTTCAAAAGAGTCTATATTATTGTTTGTAAAAACAATAATATCAAAGAAATTATTAAAATATTGATTCAAATATAGTATGTCATTATTTTCAATAATTTTCAAGAAAATGTCATTTAAAGATTCTAAATTATTAATTGCTTTTTCCTGAGAAATAAATAGATAAATCTTTAAAACATATTTGTTGAGGATAATTAGATCAGATATTTCATGTCTTAAATTATAATTAATTGAATTTTTAAACACATGATCTTTTTGGATTAACAACTTAAAAAATGTTGAATTTGGGACATCTATATTGGTTAATATATAACTGTGTTGATTGCTAAGTTGTGAATAAATAAAATTATCACATAGAATCGAATTATTGTTAGTATGTAATAATTCAATTACAAACTCAAAATTATAAGAAGCCGTTTCTTTTAAGAATAACTTGTTTCCAATTACTTCCTCCAATAAGATAACTTGGAAAGAGTCACTTTTTTTATTCGTTAATTTTTTGAAATCATACTTCTCTAAATAATTAAATAAGTTATGATATTCTTTTTTAGCTAGAAGATAATTATAAAACTGAAGTACTTTGTCTTTATTCTTCTTAGGAAATGAAGCATACAATATTTTATATAGAAACCATACAATCAAGATAATTGAGATAAAATATGCCCATGTGCTTGCACTAGGGAAATTTATAAATTCAAAATAGTTTAAGAAGTCTAGGTTTTTAGACCACCAATCATAAAATATCAGATAATTTACAATAATGAAGTATAAGAGTATGAAAAAAAAGTCAAGAGTAGAGAACTTATTGAGAATAAATTTTCTCTCACTACTGTCGAGAAAGGCAATTATTGCTAAGAAAATACCAATAAGTGACAATAAATCTGAAACACCCATTTAGTACTTTGATATTTTGTTAGTAAAATTCATTTTGAACATTTAATCTAAATTTTACATAAATATAAGATAAAGATTACCTTAAACAAATGTGGTTTTCCGTAAGGAATTGTATTTTATTTATATTTATCGTAATTAAATTCTATTAGGAAACAACAATAACAATACTTTTCACAACTACAACAACTATATTATAAATAGTAGAGCATCAGTATCAACTTTAAAAAGCCTTTTGTTGTTACCTATAAAAATCAAATTCTTTATTAGTCTCTATCTCAATAAATCTAGGCACTTCTGATACAAAATAATTCGGAATACCTTTATTAGTTTCAATATAACTAAACACTTGTGGTAATGTGATTTCTCCTTTTATGTATAATTTGATTTTATCACGCACCTTTTCTTCGTTGGTTTTCTGTTTTCTTCTGTTGCTAGCTTTTGTTGCGTTTTGTTGCTTTCTTGTTGCACGCATATCTTTGTACTTTTGATTTTGCTTGAGCCATTGGAGCGTATAAGCAAACCCACCTTCATTTGCTTGTTTTCGTGTCATGTCAAAATAAATACATGGATAATGAATACGATACACTTCTTTACTTTTGAAGAAACGTTTTGCACGACTAATTCTATAGGTTAAAAAGCCAAACATGTATAACAAAGTTTCCTTTCTTGGAATACTTCCATTTGGATTCCGTAAGTATTCATCATCAATTTGAATATAGGCATTGTGCCAACTTCCGTAATACACATTCATATCTTTCCAGATAGGAGCAGCCATTTTCAAAAATAGTTGTAATAGTAACTCTCTAAATTCTTCTCTTGACATTGCTCCATTGATTGCTTCAGTTTCTAATCGTCTATTCATATTAGAAGCTGAAAAGCTATAGTTGTCGTAATGATGTCCTGTTAGTGATTGCAGTAATACACTTCTATACTGTATTTGACCTCTTAAATACTCTGATAGTTTATTTTTTGGGAAATTTTCGCCGCCGCCTAGTTTGCCTACGTTCTGATTGGAAGTTTTTAAGGGTTCATCCTTTTTGGTGATCTTGTAAGTGTTCTTGTTTTTGCCATCGGCAAAAGAATTTACTTCCGAATTATGGGAATGGTTATCAACATTCCCTACTTTCTTTATTATTTCTTTAGTAAATGTTCTTGTATCTTCACTTTTATCCCGAAATTTTTTCGTTATAAAATTTGTAACTGATTGATTATCATTTGAGATTAACAATTTATCATGCATTTGAAAAATAGATGGATTGATAAAGAAATTAACAGGTTTTTTAGTTCCATGAAAACTATAATCCGTTATGATTCCTGAATCACGTAATCGATATATATGATTTTGAACAGTACGCGCTGTATACAATATTCTAGGCTGTCCATCATTGGTTAAATTAGCAATACTTGTCGATGTTGTTTTAACTTTTGGGAAGCAAACACCTAGAGTTGTTTCTAAAGTCCTTAAATGATTGCGTAAATCAGTTAATTGATTTCCGTATTGCCATAGAATGACCTCAAAAGTGCGTTCATGCATGGCTCCAATCTTTTGATACTTTCGTTTAGAAAGTAATAACATATTTCCATTTTGAGTTTCAACAAGTTTGTTGTAGTCTTCGGTTGAATACCATTTGGTTTTAAAATTATTTTTGCTCCTATTATCAAAGTTAGACTTAGCAACAACAGCTTGTTGCTCTAGTTTATTTGTTGCAACAAACTGTATAACTCTTTTGTTGTAAGCTAAAACTTCTTTATTACGCTGCTTTACTAAATCATTATAATTATTTACATAGCTTCGATATCTCTTTAACATTTGTAAACGATCTTCACTTAGTATATAAGGACGTAATGTTTTCTTAGGAATTTGATCTTTAATGATGATGAAACTACTACCATTAAAAACCGTAGTTGTTTTGTTGTGGTCTTGTTGCATTATCAATGTTTTAGGAAGCGATTAATAATGCAGCATGCTCTTTTACAAACAGACTAATTTTCTTCAAATCCTCGACCAAAAAGTTCGATTTTAGAAACCTTGGGGGTACAAATTGGACAAAATTTTCCTAAAATGGAAAATTTTGTCATTTTTAGGAAAGTTATCTTCTGCTTTCTTGTTCATAATTAACTATTGTTTGAACGTTAATTATTTTTTTCTTGTCAGGAAACTTATTTTTTGATTGTTATGTAATTACTAATCTTAAAATTTTAGATTTGAGTCAAAAGTCTTGCTTTTAGTGCTGCTTTGTCTATTTTTCATTTACATTGTCAGCCATCTGACATTTTTTTTATGTCGTATTGAATATCCGTAATTTTCAATTTTAACCAGATCCATGTACCATTCTCCAATTCCCAACTTGCTTCACATTCAACAGGTATTTTTATTCCATTTCTTTCTTCACTTTTGGTTGCTTTTACAGTCCATTTAGTAGGCTCAGTATCGTCTGAATCTTTATAACGCATTGATACGAATTTTTCAAAATTCCCTTCTGTATCAAAATGAAACTCACCAGAACCTTTTGCTCCATTATATTCCATTGTTGCTCTGGCAGAATAATCGTCTATATTCTCCCATTTTAAGTATTGACTCAATGAAGCCGAAGGAAACCATACGATTTCCGCCAAATATCGTTGTAACGTTGCTTGATTTACTTTTTCGTTATCCTTTGCTTTTGCAACAGGAATAAGTGACAGGAGTTTAATTATCATCTCACCTTTGCCATCTTTAAATTTATCTCTACCAGAAACACTTAATATTGAGTTCATTTTAGTATTAATATTCCAAATGAACGCAGGTGGTTGCATAGTAAAAAATTGCTCAGCAGAACCATTCTTCCAAGTTGTTTGTTCTGGTTTTAATTTGAGTTGTAACTCTTGAGTTATATATACGTTAGAAATTACTTTTTTACCAATAGTTCCGCTATTAGTTAACCATTTTTGAATAATTAACGGTAAGTCAAGTAAGCTTTTTGGGGTAACAATATTTTCGTTTTTGATTTGCGAATTTTCAAATTGTTCTATTCTTTCTCTTTTGATTTTCTCTTTAAAATTGAAGTTTGAATATCCAATAATTGTCGCTAATAGAATAATTACATTCACTGCAGTACCCAATTTTGCATCACTCCAATAGTTTATGATTAAAAACTGGGAAAGAATTATTGCAATAATTCCAATAATCCACCAATAATTAGATTGAATAATTAATAGAACTGAGGTAATTGTGAAAAAAAGAAAAGTAAACAACCATATTATTCCGAATGCCTTATTGATCGGATGTGAAATTGCGTTGAATTCGAATATACTAAATGCTTTCAGAAAACCGAATAAATGGATAACTCCGTGTATTGCAATCAATATTGTTAAAACTATTCGCATTGTTTCTTTTCCTTGTGACTAATAATCTCGTATTATATAGGTGGTTACGAGTTAATATGTATTATTTTTTGGTTTAGAACTGGCTTTCAAATTCCGAGTAGATTCAGACCTAGTCGAATGCTCGTAATTATGCTTCTACATTCTTGATTTTAGTCATTTTTTAGTTTCATATGTAAAATTGGATAAGGCTTTCCAGAAGAATCTAATTCAGAACGCTTAATAACTTCAAACCCGAAATGTTTGTAAAATCCGACAGCTTGTTCATTTTGCTCATTCACGTCAACTTTTATCACGTTCAACTTTTGAATTGAATACTCCAAAAGCATTTTCCCTATTCCTTTTCCTCTAAAATCAGGATGAATAAATAACATTTCCAGATTTTGATCAGCCACTCCAAGAAAACCAACTATGTTTCTGTCATTATTCCTAATACATTTTAGTTCAACCGCATCTAAATAAGTATTTAAAATTAGTGGTTTAAAATATTCGATATCTTCCTCTTTTAAAAAATCGTGTGTCGCGCGAACTGAAGCCTCCCAAATTTCTACGACTTCTTTATATTCTTTTTTATTAATATTATCTATTGTATTCATTTTGTTTTAATTATAGCCAACAGTCACGACTATGAGTGATTACATGGCTTAGTACTTAATTTAGAAGTATACACCAAACTGAAAACAAACAATTACTTATAGCTGTTATTATACAACGTTTTTATTTTTTTAATTCCGAAGTGATACAGGCAGAAAATAGTCAAAACAACTATAATTTTCCCTAGTAACCCTGTAATTATAAAACCTGTATCAATTCCGTATTCATTATTTAAAGTCCAACTACTGGGTAAATAATCTCTATGAATTGTCGTAATTAGAATCACAAATCGTTCAAACGTAACAACAAATAGTAAACTTATTATAATTCTATTAATTAGATATTTTTTTATGAATTTTATTCGGTATGCTTGAGTCAGCAAAAACCAAAATATTGGTTGAATCCATATTGCATAAGCATATTTTCCTGTTAATCGTTCATAGTATTCAGCTTTTTCGGTTTCATTTTCCAATCCATAGTAGAAAATAAAAATTCCGATAATCCACAATAGAAGCCAAACAAAACCTAAATAAATAATTAATTGAACTGCACTTTTGTCCAATTCTGATATATTTTTTTTGTCCTTTAGAAAGGTTTTTATAAGGAAATAAATGATTGAGTAAAATCCGAAACCAACAAAAATGTCAATCCTAATAAAGTCAGTTATAAAATTTAATATTTCGCTCAAGTTTCTGTTTTTATTAAATGTGGTACAACGTTAACATCACAGGTATTCCTGTTATTTCTACCATAACCAAACCAATGTTTATTTTAAGAATTTAGTTATTTTTAAAACTACTGTTTTCTTACTCAAAGTCAAAATCATCTAAAGTTTTTTTAATGTTTTCAATACTAGTTTGCGTAACATGTGTGTAAATTTTGGTGGTTTTGGAATTTTGATATCCTAATGTGTATTGGATATATCATAAACTAACGTCTTTTTCTTCGTTATTTTTTGTCTTCTTCTATTAGCATTTTTGTTCTATCATCAATGTTTTAGAAAACAATATTAATATGAATTACGGTGTTCCCGTAAATGGGTATCATTTTGATTTTGTACATTTTAAGCATTGTTTAATCAAAATTTTATACCATGAAAAAAAGAAATCTAACTTCACTTAAATTAAACAAAAAATCTGTTTCAAATTTACATGTCAAAGCCGTTAAAGGAGGTTGTCCAACAGATGCCTGCCCGACAAGAAATTGGCAGTGTCAACAATCGGGTCCAAATTGGAATCAATGCTGGTAATTCTTATAGCGAACTTCGGTTCGCTTTTTTTTATTTCTAAAAGTTATAATTTATTACTGATACTTTATAAAGCGTCATTTACTTTCTTTTTTTACCGCTACTTTTTATTGTTACTTGTTTTCATATTTAATTTTTAAAACCATTTATTATGAAAAAAAACATTAAGAAACTTGGCATTAAGAAAATAAATGTTGCCAATTTAAGCACAGAATCAGCCATATCAATAGTTGCAGGTGGAATAAAACGTTCTAGAGCCTTAGGTGGTGAATGTTGGTATTCTAGACACAGAGATTGTACTTTAGCTGGTGAATCTAATAATGATGTAACATGTGAAGCATCTATTTGCTACAGATGTTACTTTTAATTTTATTAAAAAAGTGATCGAAATTTCGATCACTTTTGTTTTTTAATGAGACTATTAGACAGCTAAATCACTGTTTAAATGTTAATTACGGTATAACCGTACACAGTTCATATTTTGTTTTTATAATTTTCTATCTAACCAAAACCTTAAATTTATGTTAGATAAGCTTTCTAATTTACAAGGAGTACAAACATTGAATAAAGAAGAACAGCAAACCATTCTCGGCGGAGGCAATTGTTGCCTTAGCTGGTGTGCTAAACATTGTCAGTATCATTAAAATTATGTACAGCGAACTTCGGTTCGCTTTTTCTTTCTTCAAACTTATTCTTTCAAGTTAGCATTCTCGTATAATTTTGTTTGGAAAAATTCAATAAAGAATCCTACAAAAAACTAATATATTTATCTCCTTAAGTAAATCTTTTAATTTTTAAAAAGTATAACTATTCAAATAGTATAATTAAGTAAATTTCCTTTATTAATGTTTAAAAGCATTAATACCGATTTACAATTATTGTATTTTTTATAAACTATCAATCCTAAAGTTTTAATTAATCAATATCGTTCTCTATTTTTGAACGACTATTAAATCTTATCACAAGTTAACTTTTTATGCGAAAAATTATTTTTATTCTTTGTCTATTCTGTGCTCAATTAGCAATTGGACAATGGCAAAATCTTAATTCTGGAATAAACGATACACTCACAGATGTTGTCTTTTTTGGAGATACTGGAATGGTTTCAGGTCATAACGGACTTTATTACACATTAACTGGTGGTGATGGAAATGCTAGTTGGCAACGATTTGAAATTACTGACAATTCTGCAAATTCAACATTATACAATAATACTGTATTTAAAGCTTGTTATGCAAAGCCTAATAATACAAATGCTAATTTCTCTATATATGCCGTTGGACAAAATACTGTGACAAACAAAGCTATCATCATGGAAATTAATTTTCCTACGTTAGATTATAATATTACTTCTTTAGACATAAATAATAGTGATTTAGTAGATATTGATTATTGTAGAAATTTTAGCCGTTTTTATGCAGTTGGAAACGCTGGTTTAGTTGTATATTTTAGTAATGACATTACTAATAATACAATTTTAAATACTCAGATTACTAACGATTTAACTTCGATTAGTTTTAATTATAGTGGATATAGAGCCCGACTAGGAAGTATCAACGAGTATTTCTTCATGACAACAGCTGGTCATACATATACATCAGTTCCTACGCCTAATGAAACTCATAAAGATATTGCATATAAGAGCAACTCTTTTACATATTCTGTAAACGAAAACTACATTAGATTTAATTATGGAACTAAAATTATCATATCTGAATATGATTATGGTCCGTTAAATGGAAATACTATATATACCAGATCTGGTTATCACTTTATTGGAACAGATCATGGTATTTTTAAATCCAATCAAAATGAAACTCTTTTAGAATGGCAACCTAGTTCGTTAAATCATAATATTAATTCCTTATGGAATGCGAGTAATGAAGTTACTATGTATGCATGCGGTACAAACGGTGTTATTCTAAAAAATGATGCTCCAAATGACGCAACCAAACCATATGTTAGAATTTTATTTGATGGAGATTGCCTTTCTGCTGGTTCATCAAATATTGATGCCGTATTTGGTACTTCTGATTCTTGTAGTTGGTATATTAACAATACACTTGTAAGTACAAATTGTGATGATATTAATTATAATTTTGATACAGCTGGCATTTACGAAGTTAAATTAGTTCTTAATAATGACGGTCTCATTACGGAAGATGTAAAAAATGTTCATATTGTAAATCCGCCTTTAGTAGACAAGCCTTTTTCTATTTTAGATACAATTTTGTGTAAAGAAGAATCCTTAGAAATAACTATTAATAATACAGAACCCGATGTTAAATATACGCTAAAAAAAGTTGGAACTAATGCTAGCTATGGAACCAGTGATGTTGGTAATGGAGGTACTTTAGTCTTCAATTCTGAGTTAATTAACGAAACAGGAACGTTCTATCTAGAATCTTCAAATGTATATGCTCCTTCTTGTACTAGAAGTTTCACAAATACATTTGATATCATCGTAGAGCAAACTAAAGCTGATTTTCATGTCGATTTAATCAACGCTACAACGAATGAAGATGTTAATTTTTATGAGAATACTATAGAAGCAGATACTTTTAATTGGTCGTTCACAAATGCAAATACACAAACAAGTACAGATCCAAATCCAATCAACTCTTTCAACACTAGTGGAATTCATGACGTAAGTTTAACAGCCACATCAGCTAACTTATGTGTTGATGATTTTACTACAGATAGTCCTAATATATATGATGAACCTTCAGACGATCAACAATGTTGGTCATATCTAAATGTAAGCGATAGTCCTGCTTGGAATGGTGGTTATACTCCTGATATTTCTCATATTACAAAGGTTTCAGATGGGTATTTAACTGGTGGATATTACCGAAACAACAGTTTTGGTTCCAATCATGGAGTTGGAAAAAATATAATAGAAACTGGTGCTTATTTAACCAAACACGACTTCAAAGGCACGTTAAAATGGTGGGTACGTACTGAAGCTACAATATCATCAGATCGTTCATTAGCAATGACATCTGTAGAAGATTTAAACGGAAATATTTATGTAACCTTAAACGATGAAAGCTGTACATTTTATGACAATTCTGGTCAAGAGATATTTTTAAATAGTGGCGGTAGCATTATAAAACTAGATGCAAGAGGAAAACTAATTTGGTATATGAGTATTAGAACTTTTAATGCTACTGGTTTAAAAATTGATAATGATAATAATTTGATTATATATGGAACTTATGATATATATAATGATTATCAACATAGGGTTCGTTTGAATGGTGTTGAAGTTGATGAGGTTGGTACTATAATATTTCCTGATAGTGGTTACAGATATTGCAATGCTATCATTAAAGCGACTCCAGACGGAACTATTTTATGGGATAACGAAATTTTCTCTACTTCCGGAACTTTTGGCACATCTGCACAAGTTAGAGAAATTGGAATTGATCAAAATAACAATTATTACGTACAAGGAAGGTATAAAAATCATATGTATATATACCATACAGGATCCACAGATTATACTTATTTAGATTTCCATCAATACAATCCTGGCGGAAGTCAATATACACATCTTTTAAAGTTCGATGCTGATGGAGCATTACAATGGACCACAAGAAGCTATACAACCAATGCTGGAGATTATAGAAATATAACAGCAAATGATTCTGAAACCGACGAAAATGGAAATACATATCTTACAGGAAGCAATAACTACGGACCTAGTACGCAACACGTACATACTGCGGAAAACGCTGACGGATCATTATACACCTCTCAAGCAGCTACAACATATTTTATTAAAAAGATTAACGCCAATGGCTATTGCGAATGGTTAGTAGGTGCTGATCAACTAGATGGTTCTTTGAATTCATTTACGAAAGGATACGAACTTGATCTCAACAACAATGAAATCAAAATACTTGGTACTGTAAATCCAAATATTGAAACACCACAAAATATCGAATTTAAGTCTTTAAATGATGACAATATCACTGTTCCATTAGATAAAAATAATATTTTTGTAAACTCCTACTCTTTGGATGGAATTTTATACAAAGTAACTGTTTTTGAAGATCCTCAAAATCCTTATAATAGAGCTTTCTATGGATTCTTTGCCAATAACAGTAATGAATATTATGCATGTACCAATATTGGAACGACCAACTCTAGCTCAGAAAACGATGGTAGACTCAACTATTATAATGATACTTGTGCCGTAATATACAACAACAGTTTATCTGTTGACGAATATGATCGTACATCAGTAGCATTGTACCCGAATCCTACTTCTGGTAAAATAACCTTAAAGGCAGATCAAAATTTTTCTTCTTGTCAGATAAAGGTACACAATCTACTAGGACAGATTATTTCAGATGAAACGCACACATATCAGAATGATATTTCTATTAATATTGATGGCGATTCAGGAATCTATTTTGTTGAACTGATTTTTGATGGAAAAATAAAAACAACTAAAAAAATCATAAAGCAATAAAATACAATTCAAAAAATACAAAAGTAAAATCCCAACAATAACTGTTGGGATTTTTTGCTTCTAAAAACTATAACTTACTTATGTTTATTGAGTGTATTTTACAAATATTGCTTTTACATATTAAAACCATCTACCTTCAAAAGCTTCTCTAGTTTTTTTCGGTATACATTTTGTGCTCATCTATACATAAACCGATTAAAATTGACATAATGAAAACAATGATCACAAAACTCATTACCACTTTTTGTGTGATTCTTAGTTGCACACTAAACGCACAAAACAACTGCAATGAAACACTTTCGCTGTTTGCTGAAAATGTAAAAACAAAACGATTTGCAGAAGCCTCATCACAATTAAAATTTTTACGAAAAAACTGCGCTACACTAAATTACGTGATTTATGCACGTGGAGAAAAAGTACTCGTGCATGAACTAAAACAAGCTACAGACAAAAAACAAGCTGCCTTAGCACTAATTCAACTGTATAAAGATCGATTGCAATACTTTCCCGACAAAACAAAAAAAGGAAAGTACTTACCAAAGATTGGAGCCTTAATGATAAAGTATAAAATCGGCACAATCTCAGAACAATATCAATGGTTTGATGATGCTTTCAATTCAGATAAAAAGCATTTTACAAATCCTTTAAATCTGTACTTCTATTTTGAATTGTATTATAAAATGTATCAATCTAAAACAAATGGAATTTCTCTGGAAAACCTCATCGAAAAGTACAAGGTAATAAAAGACAAATTAGCTTTTGAAAAAACACAAAAACCCAAGAACAGCGATGCAATTGATAAGCTTACAAACAACATGAACGTTTTTATTGAGAAGGAAGCTACTTGCGAAACTTTGATTCCGATGTTTCGAAAAAAGTTTCAAGAAAACGCCAAAAATATAGATTGGCTTCGAAAAGCTGCTGGGCAATTAGATGCAAAGAAATGTGACGATGATGCACTTTTTATAGAAATGGTTGAGACTATTGACGCCGTTGAACCAAGCGCGAACTCAAAATTGTATTTGTATAAAATTCACTCACGAAAAGGAAATACAGAAAAAGCAAATACATATTTAAATCAATACATCGCTTTGGAAACTGACATTAACAAAAAAGGAAAATTCCTTAATAAACTAGGAAAAGACGCAGAAAAATTAGGCAATAAATCAAAAGCACATTCTTATTATGTAAAAGCTTCAAAAATTGCTCCAAACACTGGAAGAACTTATTTAAATCTTGCTAAATTATACGAATCTAGTGCAAATGCTTGTGGAAATGACGAGTTTACGAAAAAAGCAATTTATTGGAAAGCCGCAGAAATGGCTAGAAAAGCTGCGAAAGTTGATCCGAGTGTGAAGGCAGAAGCCAATAAATGGATTAAAAGATATATGTCTTTAGCACCTAATAAAGAAGCTATTTTTAACAAAGGTTTTAAAGGTGGAGAAAAAATTATATTGAAATGTTGGGTTGGTGGACATGTAATTGTTCCTAATCTGTAAAAAATCATTATTTACATTGAAAAGATCAACAATTGCGTTGGTCTTTTTTTGTTTAAGGATAAAAGACGATTTCATCATTATCTGCAGCTTCAGGTTCATCATACGGAACTGCAGCATACCAACTATAATCAGCAATAAGTTGGTTTTGTTTAAGAAGAATATCTGCATCACCAGTGATGACTAAATCTTTGCTTGTCTCAGGAATTTTTAAGGCTGTTGTAAATTTTTCTTTTAATTCATTAAAAAACGGAGATGCTCCGATTTCATATTCGCCCAGTAAAAATTTCATTTTACGATAACTTCCAATCCATTCTGGTCCAAACTCACAATACACAGTCCATTCTGCATAAAAATTGAGCGTTTCCATCTTTTCTTTGAGTGCTGAAAAGTTGTGAATGATGATGATTTCTTCAGACATGATAAAATTTTATGAATACAAGATTGAACAACAAATTTAAAGAATTGTCCCTAAATAAGAATCATCAAGTTTTTTGGAAATTTGCATTGCTTCGTCAATGATTTCTTTTGGATATTGATTGATTTCTAAAATTCGAATCGCGTTTCTATTTTTTAGTTTTCCTTCTTTTAATTTATAATCAAAAGCAACGGTATTTTCTGCTACAATTTCGCTAAAATGGTACAAATCATAGGTTTCCTCTAGCATATCTGTCAATTCTATATCGTGTGTAGACACCAATACTTTGTTATGATTTTTAGCTAAAGCCGATAATACTGCTTTACCAGCCGAAATTCGTTCTACAGTGTTTGTTCCTTTGAATAATTCATCTAGCAAGAAAAGATTCATTGTATTTTTTTTACTTTGAGCAATCATTTCTTTGATCGTTGTCACTTCTTCAAAGTAGTAACTTTTATCATTCATTAAATCATCACTAATTCGTATCGCAGAAAATATCCGCAGTAGCGGAAACGACATAGATTTCGCAAAGCATGTATTTAGCGTCAGTCCAGTAATAATATTTAAACCAATAGCGCGAATAAAAGAGGTTTTCCCAGACATATTAGAACCTGTCAATAATAAAGACTTCTCTCCTATTTGAATATTATTAGGAACGCAATCATAGATTAATGGATGGCGAATTTGATCTGCATGAATTTCGTTGTCTTTTGTAATTGTTGGAATGCAATACGTATCTAAACCTGCACGTAATGAAGCTATAGAAACCAACATATCAACATGTCCAACAAAACTAAATACTGCTTCTATTTCGGTTCTTTTCGTGTTTAGCTTTTGCAATACGCCAAATAAAAGTAATGGTTCTAATAAGAAAACTGTTTTGGTAATTTCGAATAAAAACCAAGCAAAAATGGCGAATTCACCTTGTAGAGTTGCTTCTAATTGAAAAAACGACATTCTACTTTTAACTCCATTGATCAATTGAATGGATTTTGCCAAATTAGGATGCAACTTTTTTAATGAAGTATTTGTAAATAAGTTTGCTGCAACTGCATTTAAGCGCAAAAGTTGCGGAACCGAATTCACATATTGTACTAAGTTCTTTTTATTCCAGTAATGAATGAGAAGATTTACACAAAAAATTCCGACAAGCACTCCAAAGAAAATAGGTTCAAAGAACGAAAGTACTAAAGAAAGTAAACTTAAAAACGAAAGTATTTTTACCACAAAAAACCATTTTGGCGGATGTATGTGTTTTTCCTGAAAAAGCGTACGTATATAAAAAGCGTCTTTATGGTTTAACTTTTCTAACTTTTTCTGAATCGAAATGCGTAAAGCTTCATTTTTAGACAATTCAGCAATAATCTCTTCATCTAACTGGGTTTGTTTTTCATCAGATTCAATAGTCCGTAAATGATTGTATAGATATTGCTGACCGATTTTTGAATGCGTTCGATCTAAAAACATAAACATTTCGTCAAAATCTAGGTCATTACAAGTTTTATCTGATAATGTTTGGTAAACGCCTGAATGATCTTTGTGACGAAAATAGGTTTCTATCATAGTAAAATTGAATGCATCATCTTTTACCGTTCCAAAAGAGGCTTTCAATCTTCCGTTCGTTGCTTTTTTTCGATTTAAAAATAAATTAGAAATCGCGTACTTAATTTGATAAAATAAAGCTTTAATCATCATGCCATTAGTGTAGCTTAGATTCTTTTTGTTACAATAATAGGTCATTAAAAAAAACTCCAACAGTTCTGTTAGAGTTTTTACCATATTTTGATGTTAAGATGTTTTCCTTTGCTGTACTATTTTTACTTTCTTCCTATCTATTTTAGCGTAGTGAACGAAATACTTTTCACTCAATACTTCAAAAACGGAAAATGTATTATTTCGCTACAAATTCTGGACAATCCAATCGAATATCCTTATTCTTCAATATTGCTTGTAGCAAATTGCAGTAGCTTGTATCATTTGTTTTCTGGTAAAATTTACAAGCATAACACGTACGTTGAACCGTTAATACTTCACTTTGGTTGAGTTTATAAATTAACGAGCTTAACGTGTTAAAAAAACTATCTAACTCAGTAGCGTCTAGCGAATCTATCTGTGCTTTTAAAGGAGACGTAAAATCGCTGGTTTCAGCTACAATTTCTTTTCCGTTTTCTGTGAGTTGAATTGTATAGCTACGTTGGTCGATTGGTGAATAGTCTTTGAAAATCATGCCTTTCTTCTCCAATACCTTTATTGCATCACTGATCGTAGGTTTTGTTACGTTAAACTCTTTCGCAAGATGACTTACATTGCAAAGTTCTGAGGCATGAAAAGCTACAAAAGTTACCATTTGTATTTGAATAGGACTCAAGCCAATATGCTTTGCCTTTTTCCAAAGTAATAATTTAAAAACTTCCGAAATACGCTCAAGTCCAATAACAATCTTATTGGAAACGTCTTGTGATACTTTTGGATTGAATGTATTTTGATTCTCCATAAAAAGCCTGCCGAAGTTAATTTTCGACAGGCAAAGTTAGTAATCCTAATTAAATTAATTACAATTTTCCATTTCAATAATAAAATAACCCTTTTCCTCAATCGCGGTTATTACTTCGTCTGAAGCTTTTGCGATATGACAAAATTTACATTCTTTCGTAGTTAATCTAGCTTCTTTAATTGCTTTAGATGCTAAATAATCATTTCCGTAAGAAAATATCTTATCTTCTTCCGTTACATCGCTTGGCACTAAAATATCAAAGTGCATCACACGATTATCTGTACGTTTTACATACGTATCCCAAACTGAAACTTTCATAATTATTGTACTTTATAAGGTAATGACAAATTTCCGCTCGCAACACTAAATACTTCATAAACACCTAACATTGGTAGATTCTTATTACTCGTATTTACTTTCATAAAAGCAGCAACACCATCATAGTTAAAAGTTGTTTTATTGTTGATTCTATAATCAGGAACAATCACTTTTATAGTGTTATTTTTTGTCACTACTGGATATCCTGGAGAATCCATATACATTGGCATTCCTGGATTTGTTGGTGGCAATACAACTGTTTTGTCATCTTTTCGAATTTGCTTTACAGAAAGTCCGCCCGCAACACGTTCGTCTTTGTGTAAAACTACCCAATGCGGATGCCAAACAATTCCATCATTATCAAATATTTTATCTGAATTCTCATCCCATAAGGGCGTATCATCAAAATCTGGATGTGATGTTAGTGCCAAAGCTACAATTCCATCGGTTTTACTAAACCCAACATCGGTTGGTTGCAAGGTTGTCGGAAATACATAGCCCAAAACTGGTGCACCATCAAGTTGTCCTACCTTTATCGGCGTAGTATTTCCTGCTTTTCCAGAAACATTAATTTCCCAAACAGTTACTGCTAAATCTGCTTTGTGACTCACTTTTACTTCTTTGATAAGAAAATCATCATTTATATATGGACTTTCTTGCGCACAAGAACTCGTGCTAATTGCAAAGAAGAATACTGTACTAATTGATACCAAAATTGATTTCATAATTATCCTCTATTTTAAATTAGGACTCCTAACTATTTAAATTAAAAAATTAAGCTTTTACATCTTCAATAGAAGCTCCAAAATTAAGATGTAATACATTTTTTGTTGGTGTTAGCAACGCTGGAACTGACTTTACACCTGCTTTTTCAGCTTCTGCTATTCTGGTTTTATCTTCTCCAATGTTTACGATTTCTACATTGTCGCTTCCAATTAAGTTTACAATGTCGTGTTCTGCACTTACGCATACAGGACAACCTGCATGATAAAAAATTGATGTACTCATGTGTATATTTTTAGTTTTTGCATTATTGCGGAACAAATATAGTTAGGATTCCTAACTTTAACAATTAAATTTTAAGATTTAATATAAATCCATCCTTTTTTTCCAGATTGAAAAGTAGCTTCAACCCTTTTATAATCTGACACTTCGTAACGATCTGCTTGCTGCAATTCTTTTTCAGAAATTTTATATAAAGTTCCAGAAATATGATCATCTGTGTTGTTTGTTTGAATGGCAATTGGATGAAATTCTTCTTGACTGATCGCTAAAACAGCTTCGTCAGTGATTCGCAATTGTTTCAATTTAAAACCAACCAAAGTATCTTTTTCACCAAGTAATTTTCGACCAAATGATTCTAATTGGACTTTTTCAAGTTGTAATGTTCCGTAAGAGAATAAATTGTGTTGTTTTTCCATTAATAAAAAGTAAAGTGTAAAAAGAAAGCAATTTGTAAAAAATAAAATGCTAAAACAATAGCTGCGATCCAAAATTGATAATTCATTTTTTGCTTGTTGACTAAACTAAGCATTAAACATATAAGCGAAGCTAAAAGAAGTAGTAATGTAATTACACTTAAAGCACGCATTACCTGTGTAATACGTTCTGTGTTGTATGCAAATATGTAAAGATGATTCATACTTACGTAGAGTTGTATACTATACATAATCATAATCCATATGGAAAAGTGAAATGCCCATTTGTTATAGTTAATTCCTGTCATCTACTAATAAATTTGCTATAAGTTAGGCAACATATTCCAAAATATCACCTGGCTGACAGTCTAAAGCTTTACAGATTGCTGCCAATGTACTAAAACGAACCGCTTTGGCTTTCCCATTTTTTAATATAGATAGGTTTGATAAAGTAACTTCAACTTTTGCCGAAAGTTCATTGAGTGACATTTTCCGCTTTGCCATCATCACATCTAAGTTTACTACAATTTCCATATTTATACTGTTAATTCGTTTTCCGCTTGCATTTCAACGCCTCTTTTAAATAATTGTGCCAACACATATACAATTCCTGCTAAGAATATATATTCGCTTGCAAAAGGCGCTGCATCAATTTGTGCATATTTTTCTAATCCGATTACATGAGCATTATGCAACATTGCCAAAATCCATACACCAAAAATGGTAACACTGATCTTTTTTAGCAAATCAACAACCGCTTGCGTAAACGGTTTTTCCATATTAATTGCACTCAATAGTTTTGTCATAAACAAAGCAATATACGCTTGCATCAAATAGAGAAAAATATAACATAAAACGATGATGACATAATTAGCAAAATTATAATCTGCATAACGTGATAAATCCATGCCTTTGTATAAATCTTTTGCGGCTTCAGGGTTTTGAATACTTACGCCAAACGACATGATAATTGCGCCTGCTTTAATTAACAATCCAATGAAAGCAAGCCATGCAAGGAATCGCATGAGTTTGAGTAGTTTTTCCGTTTTTGAGTTCATGATGTGATTTTTAGTTACACATCAAATAACGGCAAATTTTTATTGAAAAACAATAAATATTTATTTTTAATAGATATTTGCTAAAATAATTAAAACTCCAATTTACTTAATTCGTTTTTTAGTTTCTTATCGTGAGCGTGTAAAATAACAACTCCACATCTACCTGAAAATCCATACAATGCAGCTACATTTCTACTTTGTAAAACAGTAATCGAATCTACATTTTCTTCATTCAAGAGTTGAAGTCGCTTGTTAGATTCGGAGAGTTTAGAAAAATTTATTAAATAATGTCCGTTACGAATAACAACCATAAAAATAATTTCACATGCAGTTGATGATGAAACAATTTCTCTACCATCTTTTGTTTGTATTCGTTTTGACGGAAATACATACGCCGTACGAGTACGAATTTCTTCTTTCATTGCCTTCAGTTTTCTGTTGATAGAAACTCTACTATTAAAAAAATGAAGTCGTTCGATACGTTCAGTTTCTGTTGCTATGTGCTTTTTATATCCTTCTTGTAATTTCAAATCTGTAGAATCATTACTACGCGTATGTTCATTTAAAGATAAAACTCCAAAATAACAAGGTGTAGATATTGAACTACAACTTATCATCAGAAAGAAAACAAGCAACAATACAAAAGGTTTCATCACTTCTAGTAATTAGGGTTAATTTCATCTGTCACTGTTTTATCCGAATAATAATAATGAACTAAATGTGTTGGCTTTCCATTCGATGGATTATAAGAAAAACCAATTATCGGCATATCATTATGATTGTAATAGTATTTGGTTATAATGCCTATACGGTCTGACCCGTAATGTTCTTCTTTATACAATTTATCATCTCGATAAAGCGAACGCAATCCCCAGCAATGTGTAAGTGTATCATTTTTAAAAGTTTCACTCTTATAATCTATAGTTTGACCTTTTTGATTGTATAATTTTGTTAGTTTACTATCAGAATCACAAAAATTCACTATTTCTTTTACTAGAAATTGTCCATCATATAGATATACTATTTTTTGATCGAATGTGGGAGTCTTATTAGGATAATACTGAAATCGTTCTTCCAAAGTGAGTAACTGCGTCAAACTATCATACGTATATAGCGTTTTGTAATACAACACCTTATTCCGTGTATATGTATTTCTCTCTATAATGTTTCCTTGTACATCATACTTTTTTTCCCCTTTTAAATGGTTAATTCTATCTTTCAGTAAAGTTGCAAGAAGTGCATTTTCTTTTTGATAATTTGATCTCTCAATAATATGTCCGTTAATCTCCAATAATAATTTTGTTAAGTTTCTACGTACCAATAAAATACTATCTTTTATGATTCTGTTTCTTTTAAAACTGTATTCGTAAATTTCTACAGATTTGTATACGTTAGTATCAATGATTTTTTTTCTGGGAAACAGCTTTATCATTTGATTAACTTCAATATTTCCCACAGGAGTCTGCAAACAATTCCAATGAGAAGTCCTAGAACAGCTCACTAAAACAAACACGATAATTAAATATAAAAAAGGTTTCATACCTCAAAACTACAGTGTGTTCTGATGGCATGAAACCTCTAATGAGTAAACGCTCAACTTAATTTAGGAAACGTTATGAATTGATCAACGCGTTATTGAATTCGTTCATCAATTGCGCAATATCTTCTTCCTTGTATTTTCTAGAAAAATGCACCGGAACTGGTTCTTCAATGTTAGATTCTTTCATGATTCTTCCAGACATTGACGCGTAACTATGATAGTTTGCTTCCGCTTGTTCTTTGTCTTCATCTTTGTAAAAACTCTCGATAAAAACTTTTCTCGCATTCGCGAAATGTGCTTTGATTTTCGAATGATTAGCTGCGTTTGCTGCATGATCCATAATGATTCCTACAGTGTCACCTTTTTGTACGTGCAACCATTGAAACAACTCATTTGCTTTGAACTCTTTGTCTTCCACCTGAATCATCTTTTCTGCATCATTTTGTTCAAAAGCCTCTTTGAGTTCTTTTACCCATTTTCCACCTCTAAAACCACTTGCTTTGATATCAATTTTTACAGTATCATGTTCTTGAAATTTATACGCTAGTGTTGGAATTTTATGATCCAATAAGATCGCACTTACTTGAAATCCTTTTTCTTCAAAAATGGTGTTTCCTTTGATGGTTTTTAGCTTTTTTAGCTCCCAAACTGGCGGTTCTACTTCGTAAACTACAATTTCGTTTTCGGAAACCAATTCTCTGATTTCGTAGCTAATTGCACCTTCCTGAATGAGATTCCAAGAATAACTTTTTATTTTCGATTGTACTTGTTGCGCAATTCCTTCCGGACCGCAAATTACAACACGACGTTGAATTCCTAATTGATGACGAATCACAGCATCGAAATTCACGAAATGATCTATGTGTGTATGACTTATAAATATTGCATTTGCATTTTGAAATTCTTTCACGGTAATATCCATGGCATCACCGCATTCACAAAGGTAATTCCATGGGTGATTGTCTGGACGTACCATAATTGCAATGTCTTCTCCTATCCTACTTTTTACTTCTGCTGTAAACATGCTTTTATATTTTTAATTTTTTACTTTTTAAATTTGATTTAGATTGTGTTTGAAACTTCATTCCACAGAAAAGTACTTCGACGCGTATCGAAAATGTACTTTCTTAAATAGTTAGAAATTTTGTTTGAAACGTTTTGGATGAAGCTTAATGCTCCAATGCCCTGGTAAGTACTGCAGCTAGTTCATACTTTAATTCGTCTGAAAAACCAGATAAACCTGGAATATCATTGTATTCTACAATATGAAGTTTTCCGTTTTCTTCTTCTAGAATATCAATCGCAATAATATCTGCTCCAATAGCATTTTGCAAACGCTTCAAATCGTTTACTAAAGCTTCTTCAGGATCAAACTCCTCAAAGTCAGTCGTTTCAATATTAGCTTTCCAAAACTTACCTTTTCGTGACATGGCCCAAACTTTATCGTTGATGGCAATGTATCGAATGTCGCGTACGTATTTTATGTACGGTTCAATGGTAATGTAATATTCAGTAACAAACAGTAAATCTTTGATGTCTTGCCACTTACGTTCATCTTCTACTAACACTTTTCCATATCCGCCATGATAATTTCCAACTTTGACTACAAAAGGAAAATCGAGCTTAATATTTTTTAAATGCGTAGACTTGGTAACTACATTAAAATCAATTACTGGTAAACCTAAACTTTTAATCGTAGCTAACATTGACAAACGATCATAACCAATTTTTAAGGTTGCTGGCGAATTTACACAAGGAATTCCTGCTAATTCGATGAGGTTTAAAGCAGTTCGTTGAATTTCACTAGGTTTGATAGCGCCAACACGCCATAAAATAGCATCAGGTTGCACAACGCCATCTGCATCTGCCACATGTAGTTTCCCTGATTTAAGTATCCAAGAAGTGTGTTGAATTGATTTTTGAACCACATTATATGCAGGCAAAATATCTTTCCAATACTTCTCTCCGTTGACGACTAAAATTGTTTTCATTATATGATAATCTTACCCATGCTGGGTAAACATTTACTTTTCTTTGATTCTTGTTAAATATACTTTTCTTCCTTGTTGGATGAGTAGCTTCATGTTGTCTTTGTCAATCCAATCTACTTTAAATGTTCCTTCTCCAGATAGGTTTTTATCTGATCCGATTGTTAATTCTTGTGTCTCTTCATTATATGACCAAGTTCCTGTTCTGTTAATGGTTCCTGGAGTATTTCCTCCTTGCAATTCTCCATCAGCCAAAAATCCCATCCAACGTCCTGTAGACTCTCTTACTTCACCATCTGCTGTTTCCATTTTGATCAATTCCCACTTTCCTTCTACAGAATCTGCTTTTTGGAATGATAAAAAACTAAATATGGTTACGACAAGTACTATTGCTTTAATATGTTTCATTATTATTGATTTTGTATTGTTATTTCTCTATTTATTAGTACCACATAAAAGAATATTTCTTTTCAAAATCCTTGTATGCTGTTGTTTCTTGTAATGTTTTATATTCGGTTTTCGATAATGTAAGTTCTTTTACAAAATCACCATTTTTTATTTCAATAAGTTTAATATTTCCAGCTTCAGCCGCTTTAGAATGTTTATTCAATTCAATCCAACCTGAAAAGAAATTGCATTTTTTTGTATTGGGAAAAGCAATATCAAGTGTACTCTCTGCTATCAATTCTTTTTTCTCTCTATCAAAACCTATAAATCTCTTTAAAGAAGTGACATACAAACTTTTCTCTCTTATCACGTATTCAGCAAAGTAACCACGTCTTAATGATGTAATGAAACCTTCTGTTCGCACCAATCGCTCAGGAAATGCTTCAAAATAAGGGTTCAAAATATTAATATACAACGATACAAATTCATCTTCATATTGCAATACATCGCGTTTTTGCATTGTCATATTCAAAGCATTTTTTAAACTTATAAAAAGCGAAGATCAAACTTTTTACACAAAAATCACAGACGAAAGATTATAAATTTAAGAAAATATTAAGATTTTGTATTTCTAGTCACTTTTTAATGATAAATGGATATTAAAATCATAAAATAGAATTGACATAACGCTACGTTCTAAACATCTGCGGAAACAATTATAAATCTTTTGTGTATTTTTACCTTTATGCAATTCTACTTAAAACACTTTGTATTCTTTTTAAAGTCGGCAGCAATCTCAGCTCTATTTGGAACAAGTTGGGCGATAACTTTTTATAGTTTTGATAAATATGCTGAGCTATATTTAAAAAGTTACAGAAGTGATTTCTTTTTTGACATCGTTCTTTTCTTTTTCAGCGGACTAATTGGGGCTTTATTGTTTTACTTCATAATGCAACTATTAAATAAGATTTACAACTTACTACTTTCATAGCATTTTGCTTACATCAAAATTATCTTTTTTGATGATTCTACACTTTGTAAAACCATACAACCACAAACAACAAATCGCTAATAATCAAAACAATACATTTAAAAAACATAAAATTAGTCGTCATTTATAAATAGCGACTCACTTTTATTTTTTCGCATCTGCAATCTTTCTAATTTTATGCTATTAACCAAAAATCATTTTAATCATGAAAAAAAGAAAATTATCATCATTGAATTTAAAAAAGAACACTGTTTCTTCATTAAATGAGTCTATCAATGGTGGATTAGAAAAAACAGGGTTGTTTTCGCAAACTTGCGCAAGACCTATTGGGAATTGTACTGTTGCCTTAACTGTACAACCGCTAGTTTGTGCAATTTATTCACAAATCAATGATTGTAACACACTAGTTAAATGCTAGTCTAATTTTTAGTATTGAAAAGAGAAAACTATCAGAAATGGTAGTTTTTTTTATTTATAATGATTCTTATTAACAGAAAAATGAGATATGAGTATATTTTCTAGATATAAAATGTTATTTTTGTTTATAATATCTATGGAAAGATTAAACAAATTTTAAGAGATGGAGTGTGTAAAGACTAAATTTAGTATAAAAGATTTGGAAAATCTTTCAGGAGTCAAAGCACATACAATACGTATATGGGAAAAGAGATATGACTTATTAGCTCCGGATAGAACGGATACAAATATACGAACATACGACATAAAGAGTTTACAGAAATTATTGAACATAACCTTACTTTATAAAAATGGTTATAAAATTTCTAAGATAGCTCAGATTCCTGAAGATAAAATCCACATCTTAGTAAGAGAGATTGCTACAGAGAAAAATATACATAATCAAGCATTAAATTCATTTAAGCTTTCTATGCTTAACTTTGATTATAGCTTGTTTTACAATACCTACAATAAACTACTAGCAGAGAAATCGTTTCGAGAAATTTTTTATGAAACGTTTATTCCTCTATTAAATGAGTTAGGAGTATTATGGCATACAAATACAATTAATCCAGCACATGAGCATTTTATCTCTAGTTTGGTGAAACAAAAGATCATTTTAAATACAGAACGTATTCAATCTTTAGAAAAATCAAACAAGTCAAAAACGTTTGTTTTATACTTGCCAGAGAATGAAATTCATGAAATAGGATTATTATATTTAAATTATGAATTACAGCTAAAAGGTTATCACACAATCTATTTAGGACAAACAATTCCAATTGACAGTTTGATAAATATTCAGAACTTCTTTTCAGAATTGCATTTTATTTCTTATTTTACGGTAACACCTCCAGAAGATAAGCTCGAAGCATATCTTGAAGAATTTGAAGAAAAAATAGGTTTCAAGGCCAACCATTTATGGCTCTTAGGCTATCAAGCAAGACATGTTAAGAATACTAAAAACAACAAAAATCTTAAAGTTTTTAAGTCAATAATTGATTTAGTAGAAGAAATCTAAAATTCAATTTTATTTTTGTTTAACTTTTCATTACATTTGTTAAACAATGAAGCAAAAAACAATTATTATTGGCTCTGGATTTTCTTCTTTATCCGCATCTTGTTACCTAGCACAAGCTGGTTATGATGTGACAATTCTTGAGAAAAATTCAACTGTCGGCGGAAGAGCTAGACAATTAAAAAAAGATGGATTTACATTCGATTTAGGGCCATCTTGGTATTGGATGCCAGATGTATTTGAACGCTTTTTTAATGATTTCGACACCAAACCTTCAGACTTTTATCGTTTAGCTAAATTAAATCCTGCCTACGAAGTATACTTTGGAAAAGATGATTCTATTCGCATTGAAGATACTTTAGAAAAAATTTGTGCAGCATTTGAAGAAGAAGAAAAAGGTAGCAGTAAAAAACTTCGAAAGTTTATTTCAACTGCTGAAGACAATTATAATGTAGCCATTAAAGATTTGGTTTACAAACCTGGAGTTTCCCCTTTAGAACTTGTCAATGCAAAAACAATCAAAAAAATTAGTCAGTTTTTTAGTAATATCAAACGTGATGTTCGCAAAGAGTTCAAAAATGACCGATTGATCAAAATATTAGAGTTTCCTGTATTGTTTTTAGGGGCAAAACCTAGTGATACGCCTTCTTTTTACAGTTTTATGAACTATGCCGATTTCGGATTAGGAACTTGGCATCCTGATGGAGGAATGTACAGTATTATTCAAGGAATGGAAACCCTAGCTAAACGCTTAGGTGTAACTATTAAAACGAATGAAAATGTAAAAAAGATACATGTAGACGACAAAGAAGCGACCAAAGTTATTACTAATAATAATGAATATGAAGCTGATATTGTGCTATCTGGAGCAGATTATCATCATTCTGAAACATTATTAGATAGTCAGTATCGTCAGTATTCTGAAAACTATTGGGAAAAGAAAACATTTGCGCCTTCTTCCCTACTTTTTTATGTAGGTTTCGACAAAAAACTTGAAAATGTTTCGCATCACACATTGTTTTTTGATGTTGATTTTGATGCACATGCACACGTTATTTACGACAAAGCTTCTTGGCCAAAAGAGCCTTTATTCTATGCAAATTTTCCTTCCATGACTGATCCAGCTGCAGCTCCTGAAGGGAAAGAAGCTGGTTTTTTCTTGATTCCTATTGCACCAGGATTAGAAGACACTCCTGAACTCCGCGAACAATATTTTGATATTATTATGGACAGATTTCAGGAAATTACCAAGCAAAATACCTCAAATCATGTTATATTTAAAGAGTCTTTCTGTGTAAATGACTTTGTGAAAGAATATAATTCATACAAAGGAAATGCTTATGGAATGGCAAATACGCTATTGCAGACTGCATTTTTACGACCTAATTTGAAAAGTAAAAAAGTATCAAACTTATATTTTACTGGACAATTAACTGTTCCTGGACCTGGAGTTCCTCCAGCTTTGATTTCTGGGAAACTAGTAGCCGAATTAATCACCAAACATCAACCGAATACTCATGAAAGCACTATTTGATTCTGTTTCTTATAAATGTAGCACGCTAGTTACAAAGTCGTACAGTACGTCTTTTGCACTGGCTACCAAAATGTTATCACCGTCTATACGACAAGATATCTATAATATTTATGGATTTGTTCGTTTTGCAGACGAAATCGTAGATTCTTTCCATGATTATAATAAGGAATTTTTGCTGTATAAGTTTCAATCCGATTTAGATTGCGCTATGGAAAATAAGATTAGTTTAAACCCAATCTTAAATGCTTTTCAATATACTGTACACAAATATGACATTCCTAAACACTTGATTGATTCGTTTATGAAAAGTATGCGTCAAGATTTAAATAAAAAAATCTATTTGACCGATCAGGAATACAAAGAATACATTTATGGCTCTGCAGATGTTGTAGGATTGATGTGCTTAAAAGTATTTGTAAAAGGTGATGATAAAAAATATGAAGAGCTAAAATCTTCAGCGATGTCTTTAGGCTCTGCTTTTCAGAAAGTGAACTTTTTACGTGATTTAAAGGCTGATTTTGAAGAGCTAGACAGAACTTACTTCCCTGATGCTGATTTGAAAAACTTAGATGAAGCTTCAAAACAAAAAATTATTGCTGAGATTGAGCATGATTTTAAATTAGGTCTCGAAGGTATTACCAAATTACCTATGGAAGCAAAATTTGGTGTTTTTACAGCATACAAGTATTACTTTAAACTTTTGAAGAAATTAAAAAGAACGCCTTCTGTAAAAATAAAAAATGCGAGAATTCGTATTCCAAATTATCAAAAAATGGCGTTATTAGCGAAATCATATGTAAATTATCAGTTAAACTTGATATAAAACAAAATAGATGACAACCCTTATCTGGATAACCGTATTTTTAGGAACATTCTGCGGAATGGAATTCATGGCGTGGGCAACACATAAGTACGTAATGCATGGTTTTTTATGGTCTTTACATAAAGATCATCATCACAAAGATCACGATTCGTGGTTTGAAAGAAATGATGCTTTTTTTATTTTCTATGCGGTAGTAAGTATTGGTTGCTTTTTACTTTGGAAATATGATATTTTTTGGCCTGGATTGCCTATCGGACTTGGTATTTTTGCATACGGACTTGCTTATTTTATAGTACACGATATTTTTATTCATCAACGCTTCAAAATGTTTAGAAACGCTAATAATTGGTATGCAAAAGGAATTCGAAGAGCACACAAAATTCATCATAAACATTTAGGAAAAGGTGATGGAGAATGCTTTGGAATGTTATGGGTTCCTATGAAATATTTTAAGCGCAAGTAACTGTTATATCACTTCCGTAGAATAAAAATCTTAAGTTTATTCCGCTAAGGAAAAAGCCATTAATTCATCTATTTGATTGCGTACATTAGCACTATTCCAATCAGATGAACCAATTTCTTTCATTACTATTTTTCCATGATCATCAATTAAAAATGTAGCGGGAATACTATTTGAATATATTTCAGCAGGTGCTTTTTCAGAAGTATAATACACAGGTAAATCATATTCATTTTTCTTTAGATACGCAGTAACACTTTTCAGATTATCATTTGCAACGAATACAAATTTAATTTTATCGCCGTAATCTTTGTACAATTCATTTAAACTTGGCATTTCGGCTACACATGGCGGACACCAAGTCGCCCAGAAGTTCACTAGAACAATTTCTCCTTCCATTTCCTGAAAGTTTACCTTTTTTCCAAAACCATCTACCAAATTCCAATTAAAATCACTTAAAACCTCTCTATCAGCTTGTTCTATACTTGAAGGGCTTGTAAATAATAACTTTGCTTGATTCAGTTTCACTTTTACATAAGTTCCTACTGGTGTAAAAATTAGCAAAGCAATAATTACAAAGAAAGCGATGTTACTCCATTGTTTTTTTGTGATATTCATAAATGATTTTTATAAAAATGAAAGATACAAATTAGTCGTTATTACAAAAGATCCTTTCATGATAAGGATTTGTTAATTTGTTACTTATTATTAGTAGACAGAAGAAAAGTCAATAAAATTTTAGAAAAAGATGCGTTTTAGTAACCTGAGAATATTCACGAAGCAACCTAAAAGCGAAGTGACCAAAAAAAAAGAAACACGTTATCAATATTGATAACGTGTTTCAAATCTAACGATAATAATCATAAAGATTATCGCACTATTGTTCCTGTTGGGAATGACGAAGCGTTCAGATTTAAATCGTGTGTAGCTGGCGCTGTATCATTTCCTGCTGTTCCTACTAGGGGCTTTAATAAGAATGGCGCAGGGCTATTGTCTGGAAAAGGCTCTACTGAGATTACTACGGTACGACCGCGTACATCTAGTGGGAATGTAAAACCTGCTGGCGCGTTAAGGAAAAAGTCTTCTCCTGGAATTGGAGGTCCTGCATTGTTTTCCATTCCACTGAATCCGTTAGACTCATCAGCAGTTCCAAATGCTGTAAAAGTTCCTGTAGTTAAAGGTCCAGTTCCGTCAACTACAACCCAACCTTCATATTTCCATCCGTCAGCTAAAGGCGGCAAGTTCAAACCAGATGTTGGTGGCATTCCTGGATTTCCGTACCAAACACCATATTGGTCATTTCCGTTATTTCCTGCTCCTGGCATTTCATCAGTTGGAGTTCTTAAAAAGAATACTCCTGAAGCATTGTCAAAGTTCCCACTGCTTGTCACAGGGCCTAATCCTACAGATGCTGTATTTCCTGAGAAATCACCTGCTAATAATTTTGTTGGTGCTGGTGCTGGATCTGGATCAACTGCTGGTTCAATAGAAAGCACAAATGTTGTTGCTGCTGCCAATTGATCAGAGTTTACTGCAAAAGAAGTTGTTGATAAAGCTCCCGAATCATTTACGGTAAAAGTACCTGTTGATACTGGACTTCCATTTACAATGATCCATCCTTCATATACGAAGTCTGCACCTAAGTTTTCTAACCCGTTAAGGTTTACATTTAAATTTGATAATGCTACTGTGGCATCATCGTCACTACTACATGAGACTGCGAAAATTCCTAACGCTAATCCCAAAAACATTTTTTTTATCATTGCGAGTATTTTTTTATGATTATGATACAAATGTAAGACGTCAAAATCATGTAAAATGTTAGCTAGCTAACACTTCTAAAAAAAGTTGCTTTTTTTTCTAAAAAACTTCATTTTAAAATCACTTCTTAAATATTATTTATTTAAAACACAAATAACTATATACCAATACATTAAATAATTTTATCTAAACAAAAAATACATCATAAATAAAACACCCAAAACTGCCATGATGTCATGCCTGTTTTGGGTGCTTTTTTCGCTAAATATTAGCCTATTTTATTAGGGATAAATATAGTATTTTTTTAATTGATAAAACGAATTTCTTTTCGATTAAAATCGATGATATTTGCTTCTTTTAATTCATTCATAATGATATTTAAAGTAGGACGAGAAGTACCAATTAAACTTGCAATATCTTTTTGTGTATATGGATGCCTTACTACATGATCTCCTGTTTCTGGACATTCATACCCGTACTCTCCACACAACTCTTTTAAGAATTCTAACAAGCGTGTTTTGGTATCTTTAAACAATAATAATTGTAATCTACGTTCAAGCTTTTTGATACGAAAACCAATAAACTTATATACCTTTAAAGTAAACGTTTGATTGTCTCTCATTAAATCATGCATTGTGTCAACTGCAATAGGACAAATTGAAGTTGAATTGTCTACAGACTGAGCGAATTCGTTTCTTTTTTCTTCTCCTAAAATTGCTTTTTCTCCAAACAATTCACCTTTGGATAAAATAGATTTTACCACTTCTTCTCCATCTTCTGTGTAGTAACCTAATTTTACTTTTCCTTTATCTATTAAATATACTTTGTTTGCTGAATCTTCTTCAAAATAGATATAGTCTTGCTTTTTATATGCATCAAATTCATGGCTCTTTTTGTACTTCTTGAATTTGTGCGGACATAAGATATTGAAGAGATTTACATCGTTAAAATACCAAAGAGAATTCATATTAGGTGTGTTACTTTTTTTTAGACTTTACCAAGGTTATAATTCAGAAGTCGATAAAAAAATTAAAAACTTACATGTAGATATAAAAAAAACTCCAACGAACTGTTGGAGTTTTAAGTTTTGTATGTAAAAAAGCTCTACACGTGTAATGCTCTGTCTTCTGTTGCAGCTAAAGCGGCTTCTTTGATCGCTTCTGCAAATGTTGGATGTGCATGTGACATACGTGCTATATCTTCTGCTGATGCTCTGTATTCCATTGCTACAACTGCTTCTGCAATTAAATCAGCAGCTCTTGCGCCAATCATATGAACTCCTAAGATTTCATCTGTAGTTTCATCTGCTAAGATTTTGATAAAACCGTCAATATCCATACTCGCTCTACTTCTACCTAAAGCACGCATAGGAAATTGCCCTGTTTTGTATGCAATTCCAGCATCTTTTAATTCTTGCTCTGTTTTTCCAACAGCAGCAACTTCTGGCCATGTGTATACAACTCCAGGAATTAAATTGTAGTCAATATGTGGTTTCTGTCCAGCAATGATTTCTGCAACCAATGTTCCTTCTTCTGATGCTTTATGAGCCAACATTGCTCCTTTTACAACATCTCCTATTGCATAGATGTTTGAAACAGAAGTTTGTAAATGATCGTTTACTTCTACCCTACCTCTATCGTCAATTTTTACACCAGCTGCTTCAGCGTTTAATCCATCAGTATATGGACGACGTCCAACAGAAACTAAACAGTAATCACCTCTGAATTCTACTTCTTCACCTTTTTTGTTATCGGCTTTTACCACAACCTCATCACCAACACGTTCTACAGATTTTACACCATGAGATGTGTTAATTTTGAACTTCTGTTTTTTCAATACTTTCGTTAATTCTTTAGAAAGTCCAGCGTCCATTCCGCCAATAATTCTATCAGCATATTCTATTACTGTTACTTGTGCTCCAAGGCGTTTGTATACTTGTCCAAGTTCTAAACCAATAACTCCGCCACCAATAACTAATAAGTGTTTTGGAATTTCTTTTAGCTTTAATGCTTCTGTTGAAGTGATCACTCTTTCTTTATCTAAGTTGATAAATGGTAAGTTTGATGGTTTACTTCCTGTAGCAATGATGATATTTTTTGCTTCAATTTCTTCAGAAGTTCCATCATTCTTAGCAATGTTTACGTGTGTAGCATCTTTAAAACTACCTAAACCTTCATAAACATCAATTTTATTTTTCTTCATCAAGAAATCAATTCCGCCAGTTGTTTGATCTACAACAGCTTGTTTGCGCGCAATCATTTTTTCAAGATTTACTTTTACATCGCCAGAAATTTCAATTCCGTGTGTATCAAAATGCTTGATTGCTTCTTCATAGTGGTGAGAAGAATCTAACAATGCTTTCGATGGAATACAACCTACATTTAAGCAAGTTCCACCCAAAGTGCTATATTTTTCAATGATTGCAGTTTTCATTCCTAGTTGCGCACAACGTATTGCTGCAACATATCCACCAGGACCAGAGCCAATAACGGCTACATCGTATGAATTCATATTTCTTGTGTTTTTTGAACTATTTTGTTTTTCAAGAATACAAAAGTACAACTATTTTAGGGTTCAGCAAGCCTTTGTTTGTAGATTGTTATACGTCTTTTATTTTTAGTATTTGGTATCACTTTGCTTTGGTATCGGCTTCGCCAGTTAGGAGTACTTTATCTTTGCCAACACAACTAAAGTTAGTTCTTATCTAATGAGAATAGGCTTGAAATCAGGTATTACTCTTTTAAAACAAAAAAATCTCAGATAAGAAATTATCTTACCTGAGATTTAATCCATTTTAAAACTGTAATGCTTTTTAGGTGATATCAAATAAATTGATAAAAGCAATTACATTTATCTTCTGGCATTTGGTGCTGTAAAACCATTTTTACTTGTATTTCCATTGGTACCAACTGAATTGTTTCCTCGAACTGCAAGTATTCCTGCTACATGTGGAGATGCCATAGAAGTCCCAGAAATTCTGTTGTACTGACCGTTTAACCAAGTTGACCATACATCTGTACCTGGCGCCCATCTATCAACAGATGCTCCATAGCATGAAGTCCCATTTGGAGTGATGTTACGAGTTAAATTACCAACCATCCAAGTACGACTTGTTTGCAAACGTTGAGGTGAGTAATATAATGTATTGTCATTACTATTACCAGCAGCCAAAGCCCCATAAATTTTGTTATCTAATGTTGTAAATGCATTGTCTATTGCGTTGCTAGTTCGCCTTGTACGGTAACCTACAGAATAATTGAATACATCTCCTGCTATAGAGTTGTTGTATGTATAATCAACACCAGCAATAATTCCAGCATCAGATCCTGTTCCTTGTGTACCTCCAAGTACTTTAACTGCTACTAATGTTGACCCGTAAGCCACACCAATAACTCCAGTACCATTGGCTTTAGCTCCAATTGTTCCTGCAACGTGTGTTCCATGACCATTTCTATCAACCCAGTTTTCTCCAGGATAGAAACTTGCCGACAATCCAGTATCAATTGTTAGGTCTGGATGTTGATCAATTCCTGTATCTATCACAAATACATATCTATTTGTACCAGCATTGCTTCCTCTACCTGTATAGTCTACACCCCATGGTAAAAAGTCTCCACTTGGTAGGAAGCTATCTGATTTGCTCATTCCCTGACTGCTTGTTGGTAATTTTAATCCTTTAGGGTTTTTTGGTGTAGGCAGATTACTTACAACTCTACGATTTGGCTCAATAAAATCAATATTTTTATCTCTTAATAATATCTCTAGATCATCAATTGATAGGTTTTTAGCGTGAAAACCTTGAATTGCACCAGTATAAACATACCCCAAAGATTTTTCATTTTTACCGATTAGCCTAAGCGTAGCTAAAGACATTTCTTTATAATAACTCTGAATTCTTCTTAATTCAGGAGTATTACCTCTTTGTTTTGTTGCATAGCTCATTTTACTAGAATGAGCACTTTTTTTGTATACTACAATATACTCACCAGGTATAACTTCCGCTTGATCAAAATTCTTTTCTAATAGATTGCTGGGTTCGGTAGTTGTAATACTATCATCCGTTGAACAGGATGAGATGAATACTAGTAGTAATACATAAATTAGTGTTACATTTTTTTTCATGTTATTTAATTTTTGGTTATGTGCAATATTATCTATTATTTTCAGTGACTGAAAAAAGATAAACGTACTTTTTTTAAGGCTTTTACATTTTTTTAATAGAAAAATTAAGACTACTTTAAAGTAATTGTTAAAAAAAAATGGTTTTAACAAGTCTAAAGTTACACAAATGCAACTCAGTTGCGTTTTTGTTAAAAATATTACTTACTGAGCAAAATATCATAAATTTGTCATATGGCAGGCATACTAAACACTGATTGATTCCTCTTAGATTGTTAAACTTTTTCCACTGTTGAATACGTTTTTGCGAGAAACATAGCAACGTGACAATCTGTTTCTTTTGCAATTACATTTTCTTAATGTTTGTTTTAAAGGCTATAGATTTGAGAAACGATTGAACTTTGTTTTTTCGTTTATTTAAAGACCGCTGAGGAAACTACTAATACCTTTCTCCTAAATTGACACATATTCCTGACTAACTAGGAAACCCTAACATTTCTCCCATTCCAACCGTAAACAACCAACTACCATAAATAGCATGTTCTATAGAAACCAATAAGGTTGAGCGTGTTTTTTGAAACGTAAATGCAAAGAGAATTCCGCCAAGGAATGTTAAGATTAAGACCAAAATATTTTTGAAGAAAAAATGTGCTAAACAGAATACAATGGCATTGATAAATATAAGCAGATTCTTGTTTTTGAATAAGGATTCATAGCGTACAAAGAAAAACGTACGATAGATTACTTCTTGTGGATATACAGAAAATAAGCTATATACAAACAAAATGATGATCCACAGTAAAGGTTTGGTTCTTGCTACAATAAATAATTTTGAAGCATCTGTAAAATACACATATATCATTGTTAGCAACGCTATTGTACACAATAAAACTAGTGTTCTTCTCCAAAACATTTTCCAATCTAAGGATTTGTTGATTTTGAATTGTTGCTTTTCTACCTTGAGTAATATTAAAATAACATAAATAAACCCAATTAAAATAGACGCTATTTTTATATAAATAGGATACGTAAGTACTAAACTCACAGGTAATGCAATGAATAGCAAAAAGAATTCTGTAAGTTTATATGAAGTACTTTGTAACTGCATTTATTTTGCTTTTTCTTTGATTTCTTGTTGTATTTGTTTGGAGGTTTTTCGAGAACCGTCATGACTCCAACCTGGAGGATAAAATACGTATTTTAAACGTTGGCTCCAATTAATATCTGACCGTTTTACATCATTCCAAATTGATTTCCATTCGTGAAATACTATATTTATTGGACCTTTGTCTTCCAGTTTTGACGTTAAACCATAGGTAATTGGCTCATAATCGTCTTCTTCTTTTTGAAAAGTTCCGAACATTCGATCCCAAATAATTAAAAACATCCCCATATTTTTATCTAAATACTTTCCATTGGAAGCGTGATGTACTCTATGATGCGATGGCGTGACTAAAATCCACTCTAAGAATCCCATTTTCTTTACGGACTCTGTATGTACTAAGGTTCCGTAAATTTGAAGAATTGCATACGCAGCCATGACATGCAACGGATGAAATCCCACTAAAGCTAGCGGACAAAAGAATAAATATCTATACAACGGCTGAAATACAGAAGCTCTGAACCCTGTCGATATATTAAAGTATTCCGAATTATGATGTGTTACATGAACTGCCCAAAAGAAACGACTATAATGATCTACGTAGTGCTGAACGTAATAAGCAAAATCTTGTAATATAAAAACACCAATCCAATACCAAAGTGTGAATTCTAAATCAAAAATTCTATAATAATAGAAAAATAACATGATGGCAAATGAAGCGCCTTTCATTAGCAAGTCGAGTCCAAAATTAAACAATGCTACATACACATTAGTCGCTGTATCGCCTACTGTATATAATTTTCGCTTCAAAAAATAAGAATAGATCATTTCACCTATAATTGCCGTAGCATGTATAGGAACGCTTAACATGTATATAAATTCTTGTGTAAGATACTTCTCCATTGCTGAAAAAAGATAAAAATAAAAAAACTAGATTATACAGAAATTGCTGTTGTATGTTTTACTTCTTCAATGACAAATATACTATGTGTATTTCCAATATTGGGTATTGCCGTCAGTTTTGTAATCATAAAGTCGCGATATTCCTCCATATCTTTCACCAAAACTTTAAGAATATAATCATAATCGCCGCTTACATGATAACATTCTAATACTTCATCTAGTTTTAAAACTTCACGTTCAAATCGTTTTACAAAGTCTTTTGAATGCTGCGTTAAACGTACATGACAATACGCCATAAAACTTTTTGCTATTTTCTTTTTATCTAAAAGCGCTACATAATTTTTTATTACTTCTGCTTTCTCTAATTTTTTAATTCGCTCATAAACAGCCGTAACAGACAATTTTAATGTGTTTGAAAGCTCTTTTGTCGTCTGCTTGCTATCGGTTTGTAATAGCTTTAGTAATGTTTTATCTGTTTGATCAAGTTTCAACATGGAAAAAAATCTATTAGTACGTATTAATAAAAGTATTCTATTTTATTTCATCTACAATTATTCAAATTTATAGTTTTATTTTCTACCAACTAAAATAATAATTGATTTTAATTCATAATATTAAGAATTTTGATTGTTTTTAAAATCTATTGACATGAAATTTAATCCAGCAAATAATATTCAAGACTTACAATATTTTGGTGAATTTGGAGGTGTAAATCCTTCTATTTCAGATTCGTCTACCTATACATTTCTTTCAGCAAAAACTATGTTTGACACATTTGAAGGAAATGCAGATGGTTGCTATTTATATTCAAGACATACTTCTCCGAGTAATTTATATTTAGGAGAAGCGTTAGCTGCCATGGAAGGAACAGAAACCGCTAACGTTTCTGCTTCAGGAATGGGCGCTATAACACCTGTATTATTACAATTGTGTAAAAGTGGCGATCATATTGTTTCGAGCAGAACAATTTATGGTGGAACGTATGCCTTTTTAAAAAATTTTACACCACGATTTAACATTGAGACTTCATTTGTAGACATTACAAAATTAGCTACCGTAGAAGCTGCCATTACTCCAAACACAAAAGTATTATACTGCGAGTCCGTCAGTAATCCTTTGTTGGAAGTTGCGGATATTGCTGGCTTAGCTAAAATTGCTAAAAAGCACAATTTAAAATTAGTAGTTGATAATACTTTTTCTCCATTATCAATTGCGCCAGCAAAATTAGGAGCAGACGTTGTTATTCACAGTTTAACAAAATTTATAAATGGTTCCAGTGATACTGTTGGTGGTGTTGTTTGCGGAACGCAAGCTTTTATTGACGAATTGAGAAATGTAAATGACGGTGCTAGCATGTTATTAGGTTCTACGATGGATAGTTTACGAGCTGCTTCCGTTTTAAAAAATTTAAGAACTCTTCATATTCGTATGAAACAACATAGTTTCAATGCATCATATTTAGCCAAAATGTTTGAAAATGATGGCTTAAAAACTGTATATCCAGGATTAGCTTCACATCCGTCACATGAATTATTTAAAAACATGATGAACGAAGATTATGGTTTTGGAGGTATGTTAACCATTGATGTTGGAAGTATTGAAAAAGCCAACGAATTAATGGAATTAATGCAAAAACGCAATCTAGGATACTTAGCAGTAAGTCTAGGCTTTTATAAAACACTATTCAGTGCACCAGGCACATCAACTTCCTCTGAGATTCCAGAAGATGAACAAGCAGCAATGGGCTTAACAGATGGCTTGATTCGATTCTCTGTCGGTTTGGATAGTGATATCAAACGAACGTATCGTATTATGCGTGAATGTATGGAAGAACTGAATATATTGGCAACTGTAATGGTATAATTTGCAATGTTTAGTTAAACGTAAAAAGAGCATCTTTCGATGCTCTTTTTTATTTCTCCATCTTACTTACACAATGTCAAGAAATTACCTAAGTAGTTCCACTTGTTTATCAATAAAAAGTGCCTGATTACGGTTTTCCGTAAAACCATCTTACTGTTTTTAATTATTATTGGTCTCCACTAAGCATACTAAAAACTTAACCCCGAAATTGTATGAGCAAAAACGTCTACATACTAAGAAAAAGCAAAGAAAATGGAGAATTACATCTTTTTTTAGCCAAATCTACAGACGAGAACGAATGCAAGTCACAACAAAAATCTATTTGCGGTCGTATGGATATTGAAGAACCTTCACAAACTATTTTTTCATGTCAACCAGAAGATAGAGCGCGAACACAATGCGCAAAAATAGGTAGAGAAATGTGCTCAACATGTGTGAGTCACTTGTATATGGACAAGATTTAAGCAAAATATTATTTCCCTTTAATACGTTCCCAGAAAATCCCTAGCACATCCCAAATTGTCATGTTTTTGTCAAATTCTGGAGCAAAAGGTTTCATATCGAGTCGATCACCATTTTTAAATATGGTAAACGAAAATACTGCCGATTTACCATTTCCTGTATCTATGGAAGGATAACGCAAATCACTATAGAGAAAAGAACCATCCTTATTCTCTAAAAGATTGTAATAATCATTACTAAACCACGCTAATGACTTTAAATCTGGATTTGATCTTGACAATACATTATGATTTTTAGGAATTTGTTTCCAATCCGTAAAAACATCTTTTGTATCAAACAAAGAATAAAAACCAACATAATAATCAGTTTCAGTTTCCGCAATTCCGTACCACAAAACATTGTTGAGAATAGATGCCTCTGTATTGTAACGCTTGTATTGTATTTCTTTTTGAGCTAATGTTTTTTCAAATATAGAATTGATATACAATTTATTTCCAAGAGTAAACAACATGTACACTGAACTAATTCCAAAGCCAAGTTTTAGCCATAATTTTCGCTTCGGATTCTTTCTATTGAAAAACATCATGACAATTAAACACAATAAAAATGGTATCGTATACGAAGGATCTGCCACCGAAATATTACTAAAAGCTACACGATAATTACTGAATGGTAAAAATAACTGTGTTCCGTATCCTGTGAAGCAATCTAAAATAGGATGTGTAAAAATTGACAAAAAAAACAGCCAAGTCCAATCTTTCTGCGTTGTAGTTCCTTTCCGTTTTCCATAATTATAGAGTTTATAGAGCAGCCAACCGAAGAGCAAAGCTGCTAGAATTGCAAAGAGAATAGAATGCATAAACCCTCTATGAAACAACATGGCGTCTATTTGATTATCATAAATCCATTTTCCCACAAAAACATCTAAATCGGGAATCGTTCCGCCAATAGCACCAAACAATAACGCTTTGTTCCCTATTTTTTTCCCCATAGCAGCTTCTCCACAAGCGGCTCCAAGTACAATTTGCGTCAATGAATCCATAAAATAATCTTAATTATAAGTTTGCAAAGGTACATAACCAAATTCATTTGCATACTAGTTTACAAAATCGTAACATTACGCTAGGAAACCAACCGAATTATTATGCAAGAAGAAAACAATATTTCTGAAACGAAAGCAAATGACCAAACCATCATCAACAATAAAGAATTAAACATATTGGAAGCCTTAATTCCTGTTGTTATTTTGATGGGATTATTGGCTTACAACATTTTTTTTGTAGAAGGACAAGAATGGTTTGGAGCATATACCAACCAAATTATATTACTAATTGGTGGTAGTGTTGCCATGATTAATGGTTTTTTCAATAAAGTCTCCTTAGGCTTAATGCTAAAAGAAATTTGGGAAAACTTGCGCAGTGTTTTTGTTCCAATTATGATTTTATTTCTTGTTGGAGCATTGGCGGGAACTTGGTTAATTAGTGGCATTATTCCTGCAATGGTTTATTACGGTTTACAGGTACTAAGTCCCGAAATATTTTTACCGGCATCCGTAATTATTGCTGCTATTATTTCTATTGCTACAGGTAGCAGTTGGACTACTTCTGCTACGGTTGGTATTGCTTTAATAGGAATTGGTAGTGCCTTAGGAATTCCTACTGGAATGATTGCTGGAGCTGTAATTTCAGGAGCTTATTTTGGAGATAAAATGTCTCCTTTGAGTGATACAACAAACTTAGCACCTGCAATGGCTGGAACCGATTTGTTTACACATATTCGTTACATGACATTTACTACAGTGCCAACGATAGTAATTACATTGGTTGTATTTGCCATATTGAGTTCAACTATAGAAACTAACGGTAATGCAGATACTGCTTTTATTCTTGAAACCATACGTACAAACTTCAATATTACACCTTGGTTGTTTGTAGTTCCATTAGCAGTAATCGCGTTAATTTTACTAAAAACAAAACCTTTAATCGCCTTATTAACTGGTGTAGTTCTTGCAGCTATTTTTGCTTTTATTTTTCAACCAGATGTCATGAAAAAGCTTTCTGATTCTAAAATGGAAGTAGTAACTAATGCTGTTTTAACGGATACAAATATTGAAATTCCAGATGCGCAATACGTAGCTACATTCTCTGAAGAAGAGCTTAAAACGATTAAGGCAGATGGAGATTTGAAAAATATTTTTACTGATGATGATGTAAAGAAGATTTACACCAAAGAAGATTTAGCAAAAGTATTCGCTAGTTATTCATATTCGCAAGAAAAATTACTATCTAAAGCTGATAATCTAGACAAACTGATCACGATTAAACGCTTGAAAAAATTGTTTGGTTCTGGCGGAATGAACGGAATGTTATGGACTATTTATTTAATTATTTGCGCCATGGTTTTTGGTGGTGTGATGGATGCCATTGGCGCATTATCAAGAATTACGCAAGCATTATTAAAAATGGCAACCAGCGTATTTGGATTGTTTGCTAGTACTGTAGCAAGTTGTTTAGGACTGAATGTTATTGCTTCCGATCAGTATTTAGCCTTAGTAATTCCTGGAAAAATGTTTAAACAAGCCTATGAAGACAGAGGTTTAGCTCCTGAAAATTTAAGTAGAACCTTAGAAGATTCTGGAACAGTAACTTCTGTGTTAATTCCTTGGAATACTTGTGGAGCTTATCAATCTGGTGTTTTAGGCGTTGGAGTTGGTGAATATTTTATGTACGCAATTTTCAATTGGCTGAGTCCATTTACCACTTTATTGTTTGCAGCTTTCAAAATCAAGATCAGACAGCTACAAGGAAAAACAGCATAACATATGATTTAAAAAAGATTGTTTAAAAAGTTAAAACTTGTCAAATCGAATTAAGTTAGTTTTTCTTTTTAGTCAACTATTTCAGGTAAGTCCGCGAAGCATCAACGGAAACGATTAAAAACATTTCTACGCAAGTGTCGGAGCATTTACATCTCGATTATCGGATTAAAACAAATGTGATGAGATTCTGAATCAAGTTCAGAATGACGTATCAAATCGTTTTTTAACAATCTTTTTAGTTTACAACAAACGATGTCTTCTCGCCTTTTCTACGGCTTGAATTTTATTATGTACTTGTAGTTTTTTGTAGATGTTTTCAATATGCTTTCGAACTGTAGCAGGCGACACAAATAGTTTTTCTGCTATTACCTGATAACCAAAACCTTTGCTCAATTGTTCTAGCACTTCTTTTTCGCGTTTACTCAGTTTAATTTCTTCGTTAACTTCGTATTGTTGAATGTTTGCCGTTTGTAATATTTTTAGCGTTTTCATCGCAATACTAGGTGTCATTGTTGCGCCGCCATTCATCACATCTAGAATTCCTTTGTGCAATTCTTCCGCCGTAGCTTCTTTTAATAAATAACCATTTGCTCCAGATTGAATGGATTGTAAGATATTTTCATCGTCATCAAATACCGTAATCATTACTATTTTTATGTCAGGATACTGTTTTTTAAGCAGTTTTGTAGCTTCAATACCATTCATATTTGGCATTTTGATATCCATCAACACAAGATCAATTTCATTGTTTTTTGCTAACTTCTCTATGAGTTCCTTTCCATCACGAGCGCGAAAAGTATAGGTCAAATTTTCTCTAAAAAATGATAGCTTTTCAATGAGCGAATTGGCTAAAAAAGTATTGTCTTCTGCGATGGCAATTTTATAATTCATATGTATTCAGCTAAATAGTTTTAGTAACCGTTTTATCAATCGTAAGTTGTACAGTAGTTCCGTGTGCTTTTTGCGAAATAATATTTAATTTACTGTATATTTCTTCCGCGCGAAGCTTCATGTTTTCA
The DNA here is from genome assembly GCF_965224175.1 of Kordia sp. Lineage (GTDB taxonomy): Bacteria > Bacteroidota > Bacteroidia > Flavobacteriales > Flavobacteriaceae > Kordia. The sequence goes on along the minus strand of NZ_OZ245041.1, from coordinate 96,515 downwards.
AGTCCATTACCTTCTACATTATCTATAGTTTCAAATCCGTTTCCATCATCGTTAATAGTTAATACATACTGATCATTGGTTTCTTTGAATTGAATTGAAATCATCTTAGAGTCCGCATGTTTTATGGCATTGTTGATCGATTCCTGCATGATTCTAAAAATATTAATTCCCACTAAAGATGAAAACGTAGTATTTTCAGAAACTTCATTCGAAAACTCAATAACCGCGCCTGTCAATACCTTAGCTTGCCCAATATGATTCATCATACGCGTCTCCAAATCTTCAAAACGTATTGCGTCCATATTCATTGCCCAAATAGTATCTCGCAATTGATTGATGGTGTTTCGAGTAAAAAAATTAATCGTTGATAGACGCTCAGTAAAATCGGGCGTTGCATCTTTCAAACTATATTTTAAGTTATCAATAGAAGAAATAATAAAGGTTAATTGCGAACCAATATTGTCATGTAAATCACGTGAAATTTTTAAGCGTTGTTCATGGAGTTTATTTTGCGTTTCTACCTTGAGTAAAGCATCTTTTAATTCATGTTCTTTTTGTAATTGTTTATTTTTCAGCTTTTGCTGATTGTATACTAAATATCCTAAAGCTAATAACACTAAAACACCTGCTAACATCCCATAAATAGTGGTATTTTTTTGTGAAATGCTTGCGTTTTTCTCTGCAATTTTAGCACGCTGTAAAAGAATTTCTTTTTCTTTTTCGGAAGACTGATATTTTTCTAAGATCTCTGTTGTTGCAATAATTTCTTCTTCTTTTTGGATAGAATCTTGCAAATTGATCGTTCTTTGATAGTAATCAGTAGCATTTTTATAATCACCTAATTCTCGATATGCATTTGCCATTCTTCGCGTGGCTTTGCTTTTTATCATCTTTTGAGAATCATCTAAATTAGCCAACGCAATGGTATACGCATCGATAGCTGCTTGATACTTTCCTTGATCATAATACGCAATTCCCAACAACTGAATGTTTTTTGCTCTGTGTTTTCGTGAGTTGAATCGTTGATAAATTTCATCTGCTTTTTGTAGATAATAGATTACGGAGTCCTTTTGTTGTAATTGCTGATAAGTCTTTCCTAAACTATTATAACTTGTTGCCAAACCTCTAACATCATTTACTTTTTGTTTCGTAGCAACAGATTTTTGTCCGTAATACACACAGGAATCTAGCTTTTTTAACGCTGAAAAATTCATAACCATATTCGTATAAGAAGCGCCCATTCCGTACGTATCTTTGATTTCCTTCCGAATAGCTAAGCTTCGCTTGTGATAAGTATTTGATTCTTCATGTCGTTTTAATTTAGAAAGCAACAAACCTATATTATTCAAACTATTGGCTTGTCCTTTTTGTTGACCGAGTTCTTCAAAGATTTTATAAGAACTCAAATAATAATCCATCGCTTCCTTATAGTTTTCTTTTCCCCAATAAATCAATCCTTTGTTATTAAATACGGAAGCCATTGCGTCTTTGTCATTATGTTTTTCAGCAATCTTAAACGCTTTGTCATATATATATAACGAGCTATCTTTTTTTCCTGCTATGTCATAATAAATTCCTTTTCGCAGTAGCGAACGTGTAATTAGATGTGAATTGACTATAGTTTCACTTTTTTGCAACGCTATTTCTGAAAGTTGTCGGGAAACTTCAGGTTTTGAATATGCATACTTAAAAAATACTTTGTGTAGATATTGTATTTGCAATGAATCATTTCCTTTCGTTTGAGCAACATTAGCAATACTATCAATAATTGCTTGATTGGATTGTGCGTAAGAAATACCAAATACAAATTGTATCAAACAAACAACTATAAAAACTTTATTTGTAAACCGCTGAATTAATTTCATACACAAAAAAATCTGATTAATTTAATCATTCTAATTCTATAATAAGGTAGACGCTTTTCGATAGAATTCCAAAATAAAACACATTTTCACTTCTTCAAATCAAGGCAAATCTCCTAGAAATTAGCCATTTAAAAAATACGCCATCTGACGTATTTAAAACCTACTATAAGCTTAGTTTATATTTTATAAAACTTAATATAAATGATATCTATTGCTCGATAAAAAATTCAAATTTTCTTTATCAAAATGTCTGTTCTTCTTAGCTATATTTGCGCTCGTAAATTAATCACAACAACATAAAAAAATAAATACGATTATGGCAATAGTAGGAAAGAAATTCCCAGATTTAAACGTTGATGCAATGAATGAAATGGGAGATACTTTTAAACTAAATGTTTTAGAAGAAGCAGTAAACAACAAGAAGAAAGTATTATTATTCTGGTACCCAAAAGATTTTACTTTTGTTTGTCCAACAGAATTACACGCTTTTCAAGCTGCTTTAGGAGAGTTTGAAAAAAGAAATACAATTGTAATCGGAGCATCATGTGATACTCCTGAAGTACACTTTGCTTGGTTAAATACTGAAAAAGACAATGGAGGAATTGAAGGTGTAACGTATCCTTTGTTAGCTGATAGCAACCGTAACTTATCTAGTATTTTAGGTATTTTGGATGTTAAAAATGAAGTATATGACGAAGAAACAGGAACTGTTCAAGTTGAAGGAGATAATGTAACATACAGAGCGACATACTTAATTGACGAAGAAGGAACTGTTTTCCATGAAGGAATCAACCATATGCCAGTTGGAAGAAACGTGAACGAATATATCCGTTTGATTGATGCATACACACATGTACAAGAAAAAGGAGAAGTTTGTCCTGCAAACTGGGAAGAAGGAAAAGAAGCAATGAACGCTGACAGAAAAGGTGTTGCTGAATACTTAGCTGCAAACGTATAAATCATATAAGATGGTTCAAGAATTAGATCAAGATAACTTACAAGAATTAGTGTCTAACAACGATACTGTTGTAGTGCAATATTCTGCTTCTTGGTGCGGAAATTGCCGTATTATGAAACCTAAAGTAAAAAAACTAGCACGTGAGCTGGATGGAGTAACTTTTATCATCGCTGATGCGGAAAAATTCCCTGAATCAAGACAATTGGCTACTGTAGACAATTTACCAACATTCGCTACTTTTAAAAATGGAGCGTTTGTAAATCAAGTTCAAACCAACAAATTTGACGTGCTAAAAGAACTCGTTGATGAAGTTGCGCTTAATTAATAAAACAATATTTAATGAAATTACCTGTAATTAAACACTTAACACAATTCATTGCTGATAATGACGAAGATTATGTTATCGAAACTATTGAAACATTAGAAGCATTAACGGAAGTTCCTTCATTGAAAGATGAAGAATTAGATGTAATTGGTGAATTAATCTCTAACATGTACGGCGCTATTGAAGTACATAAAATGGAGAAAGAAGGAACACCTAGAAAAGAAGCCTTAAACGGTTTTATGCAACGTGTTATGGGTTCTATTGATAAGTAGTTCATTACATATCACGACAAACGAAAAAGTCACTTCAATTGAAGTGACTTTTTTTATAATATATGTTTCGGTAAATCTAAGCTAGATCAAATCTATCTAAATTCATCACCTTTGTCCAAGCTGCGATAAAGTCATGTACAAACTTTTCTTTAGCATCTTCTGCTGCATACACTTCTGCAACTGCTCTCAATTCAGTATTTGATCCAAAAATTAAATCGGCACGTGTTCCTACAAACTTAATGTTTCCAGTTTTTCTATCACGTCCTTCAAATACTTGTGAATCATCAGAAGTAGCTTTCCACGTGTACGTAAAGTCTAATATGTTTGCAAAGAAATCATTTGTCAAACTTCCTACAGTATCAGTAAAAACTCCATGATTAGATTCGTTGTAATTAGCTCCTAACACACGTAATCCTCCAACTAAAACACTCATTTCTGGAATAGACAAGGTAAGTAAGTTAGCGCGATCAACCAATGCATCTTCAGCAGCAGTTTTAAATCCTGCCTTCAAATAATTTCTAAATCCGTCTGCTACAGGTTTCAAATTATTGAATGATTCTACGTCTGTTTGTTCTTGTGAAGCATCTCCTCTACCTTGTGCAAAAGGAACATTCGCAGCAACTCCTGCATTTCTTGCAGCTTCCTCTACTCCTGCATTTCCAGCCAACACAATCAAATCTGCCATAGAAACTGTACCGCTAAAATCATTTTGAATTCCTTCAAGTACACTTAATACTTTATTCAATTCTACAGGATTATTTACTTCCCAACTTCTTTGTGGTTCTAAACGTAAACGTCCTCCATTTGCACCTCCACGCATGTCCGATCCTCTAAATGTTGATGCTGATGACCAAGCAGTTCTTACCAATTGTGAAACCGTTAACCCAGAAGCAAGAATCATTTTCTTTAAGCTTTCAATATCTGAATCACTTAATGTATAATCTACCTTAGGAATTGGATCTTGCCAGATCAATTCTTCTTGTGGTACTTCTGGACCTAAATAACGATCTTTTGGTCCCATATCTCTGTGCGTTAACTTAAACCAAGCTCTTGCAAAAGCATCTTCAAATGCAGCATGATCTTCATGGAAACGTTGTGAAATTTTCAAATACTCAGGATCTATCTTCAATGCCATATCTGCTGTAGTCATCATCAAAGCCTGTCGCTCGTTTGGATCTCCTGCTGTAGGAGCTGTACGTGCATTTGAAGCTGCTGTTGGTGTCCATTGATGCGCGCCTGCTGGGCTTTTTGTCAATTCCCAATCATAATTAAGTAATACATCAAAATAATCAGCATCCCATTGTATCGGATTTGGTGTCCACGGACCTTCAATTCCACTCGTAATCGTATCGTTAAGCACACCTGTCTTATATGTATTCTTCCATCCAGTGCTCATTTCTTCTATTGGAGCTCCATGCGGTTCTGCTCCCACATATTTCTCTGGATCTTCAGCTCCATGTGCTTTTCCGAATGTGTGTCCACCAGCTACCAAAGCAACTGTTTCCTCATCATTCATTGCCATTCTTTTAAATGTCACTCTAATATCGTGTGCAGACTTTAAAGGATCTGGTTCTCCATTTGGACCTTCAGGGTTCACATAAATTAATCCCATATGTACGGCTCCTAAATGATCTTCAAGCTCTCCAGTTTCATAACGTTGTTCATTACCAAGCCATTCATTTTCCATTCCCCAATATATATCTTGCTCAGGTTCCCAAACATCTTCTCGTCCACCAGCAAAACCAAACGTTTTGAATCCCATAGATTCTAAAGCACAATTTCCTGCAAGAATCATTAAATCTGCCCAAGAAATTTTTTGTCCATACTTCTTTTTAACTGGCCAAAGTAACAAACGTGCTTTATCTAAGTTTCCATTATCAGGCCAACTATTTAGTGGAGCAAAACGATGTGTTCCAGTTCCTGCACCTCCACGTCCGTCTCCTACTCTGTAAGTTCCTGCACTATGCCAAGCCATACGAATCATAAAACCTCCATAATGTCCATAATCTGCAGGCCACCAATCTTGAGAATCGGTCATTAAATCAATAACGTCTTGTTTCAACTGATCATAATCTACACTCTTGAATGCTTCAGCATAATCAAAACCTTCTCCCATAGGATCAGATTTTTGTGCATGTTGACGTAAAATATTTAATTTCAATTCATTTGGCCACCAGTCTCTATTTGTAGTTCCGCCACCGGCTACTTTTTTTGTAGTTCCATGCCCAAATGGGCACTTACCTTCGTTACTCATAATTTTTCGGATGTTTGATTAATTTATAGTGTAATTTTTATGTTCTCTAAAATTACTCAATAAAACGAACATTATCAATAAGTCAAATTGATTGTTTTTATTTTAAAATAGATTTTTACTATTCTTAAGTTGTTAAAAAATTAACGATAATTTACCATTTTTGGGATAGAAAATAGCTATTTTTAGGAACTATAAAAAACAAACAAACCATGGCATCAGTAACATTACAAGGAAATGAATTCCATACTTCTGGGGACTTACCTGAAGTTGGAGCAAAAGCTCCTGATTTTGCATTAACTGCAACAGATTTATCAACAAAAACATTAGCTGATTTTAAAGGATCAAAAGTAGTTTTAAACATCTTCCCTAGTATTGATACAGGAACTTGTGCTACTTCAGTAAGAACTTTTAATAAGGAAGCAAGCGAATTAGAAAATACCAAAGTATTGTGTATTTCTCATGATTTACCATTTGCACAAGCGCGTTTTTGTGGCGCAGAAGGTTTAGATAATGTGATCAATTTATCTGATTACAAAAACGGAAGTTTTGGAAAAGATTACGGACTTAACTTTGTTGACGGACCTTTAGATACATTACATTCACGCGTTGTTGTTGTTTTAGACGAGAACGGAGTTGTAAAATATACTGAACAAGTTGCTGAAATTGTAGATGAACCAAACTACAAAGGAGCTTTAGAAGCATTATTGGATGATTAAATTCATAAAAGGAAGAATAAAAGGAGTCGGATATGCGTTTAAAGGCGCATATCTGCTCATTACTACGGAAGCCAGTGTAAAAGCACAGTTTTTTATTGGTGTCTTAGTAACTATTGCTGGATTTTATTTTGAAATTTCCAAAACAGAATGGATGATTCAATCGTTAACTATTGGACTTATTATGAGTCTAGAAGGCTTGAATACTGCTGTTGAAGAAATTGCAGATTTCATTCACCCTGAACATCATAAAAAAATTGGACTTATCAAAGATGTAGCAGCAGGCGCAGTTTTTATATTTGCCATCGCAGCAATCATTATTGGTTGTTTTATTTACATTCCAAAATTCACACAATAACGCTGCAAATTTTTTCTTCTAAAAACTCATTTTAAAACACCTCTTTTCACAGTATCTATTTCGGTAAAACGTGCAATTGCATACACACATACAATATATAGAAGCTTCCTCGTTGTACTTACATGTAATTAGCTTAAAAAACTTTTCGCTTAAAGATTAATTTTAAATATCTTGCAGATTAAGCGTAATTTGTATTTTTGCAGTAAATAGCGATTCCTGAATGGCAAAGAAGAAACCCGTAAAGAAAACCAAAAAAACTCCTAGAGTCCCGAAATTCAAAAAGCCTGATTTTACACTAACCCGACAACATCGTATTGTATTGGGAAGTTTACTCATGCTATTTGCCGTGGCGCTATGCATTGCATTTATATCATTTTTCTTTACTTGGGAAGCTGATCAAAGTGAATTAGGACAACTTACACGCGCTACAGAAACAAAAAACTGGATGCAGAAGTTTGGTGCCAACATCAGTCACTTCTTTATTTACAGAGGATTCGGAATTGCATCTATTGTATTTGTGAGTCTATTGTTCTTTACAGGATTGCATTTGTTTTTGGATACTAAAAAGAAAGTATTCAACAATTGGTTCTGGGGAAGCATTGTTGTTATTTGGCTATCGATCTTTTTAGGTTTCTTTTTCAATTCTTTTCCCCTTTTAGGCGGAACTATTGGTTTTGAAATCAATACATTTTTACAAGATTATATTGGTAAAATAGGTGTTGGCTTGTTATTGTTGTTTGGTGCTATTATGTATTCGGTTTTACGTTTAAAGCTTACGCCAGAAAGTGTCATGGAATACTTTAACAAGAAAGCGGAAGATGTAAAAGAAGATTTTGCCGTTGAAGAAGCGATGGCAACAACTACAGAAACGAATGAAAATGCTCCAGTAGAACCAGTAGCCGAAGTTTCTCCTGAAAATGCTACCATTGAAGAAACAACTGGTAAAAAACCTTTAGAAGAAACTAAACCTGAAAAGTCTGAATTTGAATTGGCTGTTGAGAATATAGAGCCTACGATCAAAAATCATTCGCAAAGAGAAAAAGATACTTTAGAAAAAACTTCTTTCGAAGTAGAAATTCCAAAAGAAGAAGAGACTGAGATTCAAGTTGAGAATATTATTGAAGAAAAAACTGTTGCCGAAAATCTTTCTGATAAGTTAGTGAAAGAACATGGTGAGTTTGATCCGAAGTTAGAACTCGGAAACTTCCGCTTCCCTACTATTGAGCTTCTGAAAGATTATACCAATGGAAGTTCTATCACCATCAACCAAGAAGAACTCGAAGAAAACAAAAATCAAATTGTTACTACACTACGTAACTATAAAATAGAAATTGCCAGCATCAAAGCGACCGTTGGCCCAACAGTAACTTTGTATGAAATTATTCCAGAAGCTGGTGTCCGTATTTCTAAAATTAAAAACTTAGAAGATGACATTGCCTTGTCATTAGCTGCTTTAGGAATTCGTATCATTGCGCCAATGCCAGGAAAAGGAACTATTGGAATTGAAGTTCCTAATAAAAAACCTGCTATTGTTTCTATGCGTTCTGCTATTGCATCCAAAAAGTTTCAAGAAGCAGAAATGCAATTACCTATTGCTTTTGGTAAAACAATTAGCAACGAAACACTCGTTGTAGATTTAGCAAAAATGCCGCATTTATTAATGGCTGGTGCTACAGGACAAGGAAAGTCGGTTGGATTGAACTGTATTCTAACTTCCATCTTATATAAAAAACATCCTGCTGAGGTAAAATTTGTCTTGGTGGATCCGAAAAAGGTAGAATTGACATTGTTCAACAAGATTGAGCGTCATTATTTAGCAAAACTTCCAGACTCTGAAGATGCTATTATCACTGATAATTCTAAAGTAATTAATACACTAAATTCGTTGTGTATAGAAATGGATCAACGATATGATATGTTGAAAAATGCAATGTGTCGTAATATAGTTGAATACAACACAAAGTTTAAAGCTAGAAAACTAAATCCGAACGACGGACATAAGTTTTTACCATATATTGTTTTAGTTGTGGATGAGTTTGCAGACTTAATCATGACCGCAGGAAAAGAAGTAGAAACACCAATTGCACGTTTGGCTCAATTAGCGCGTGCTATTGGAATTCACTTAATCATTGCAACGCAAAGACCTTCTGTAAACGTTATTACAGGTATGATTAAAGCCAACTTCCCTGCCAGAGTTGCATTCCGCGTAATGTCGAAAATAGATTCACGTACCATTCTAGATAATTCTGGAGCCGATCAATTAATTGGTCGTGGTGATATGTTATACACGCAAGGAAACGATCTAATTCGTATACAGTGTGCTTTTGTAGATACACCAGAAGTAGAAAAAATTACAGATTTCATCGGAGCTCAAAAGGCATATCCTGAAGCTTTTTTACTTCCAGAATATGTTGGAGAAGAAAGTGGCACAAGTCTTGATATAGACATTTCAGATAGAGATAAATTATTCCGCCAAGCAGCAGAAGTAATTGTTACAGCGCAACAAGGTTCGGCATCCTTATTACAACGAAAATTAAAATTAGGATACAATCGTGCTGGTCGCTTGATAGATCAACTAGAAGCTGCGGGAATTGTGGGACAATTTGAAGGAAGTAAAGCCAGACAAGTGCTTGTTCCGGATTTAGTAGCCTTAGAACAATTATTAGAAAACGAAAAAAATGGATAAAATGAGAAAGTTAGTTTTAGTGTTTGTATTAGGAGTCTTTGCATTCAATGTAAATGCGCAGAATACTGAAAAAGCAAAAAAGCTATTAGAGGAAGTTTCTGCCAAAGTGAATAGTTATGACAATATTCAAATCGAGTTTAAATACGAATTGATAAACAAAGAAGCGAATACAAAGCAAGAATCGAAAGGAAATGTAACCTTAGAAGGTGAAAAGTATTTACTGAACTTCTTAGGATTCACTAAAATATTCGATACCAAAAAAGTCTATACAATTGTTCCTGCCAACGAAGAAGTAACTATTGCAGATGTTGATGAAGACGAAACTGCGTTATCTCCTTCAGCTATGTTAACATTCTACAAAAAAGGATACACTTATGCATGGGATATTTTACAAAATGTACGTGGTAGAAAGATTCAATACGTTAAATTAATTCCAACTGATTCAGAATCAGACATTAAAAGTGTTTTATTAGGAATTGATGTAAAAACAAAGCATATCTACAACTTAATTGAATCAGGAAAAAATGGTACAAATACCACTTTAACTGTTAATTCTTTTAAAACTAATCAGCCTTTATCAAAAAGCTTATTTATATTTGACGAATCGAAATACGAGGATTATTATATAGATAAAAACGATTAGTCTACTTGAAAATATTAGATAGATACATATTAAAGAGTTATCTCTTTACCTTCCTTACCGTGTTTGTAATATTTATGTTCATATTTATATTACAAACCGTTTGGCTTTTTATAGGTGAACTTGCAGGAAAAGGACTGGATGCAGGAATTATTTTTAAATTCTTATTGTATACAGCACCAAAACTAATTCCGTTAGTATTACCATTAAGTATATTAGTATCTTCTATTATGACTTTCGGTCGATTTGCTGAAAGCTACGAATTTGCAGCAATGAAATCTACAGGAATATCATTGCAACGCGCCATGCGAAGTTTGGTAGTATTTATCTTTTTACTTGGTGTTGCCACTTTTTTCTTTAGCAATAGCGTTATTCCATGGTCTGAGTTTAAACAATATAACTTACGTAAAAACTTAGCCAAGAAAAAACCTGCATTAGCTATTGGTGAAGGCGTTTTTAATGATATTGGAAACATCAACATTAAAGTAGATAAAAAGTATGGTGAAAACGATCAGTTGCTAGACAAAGTAATCATTCACCAAAAAGCCAGAGACAAGAAGAATCGTATTGTAATGAAGTCAAAAAATGGAGAGCTAAAAAGCAGTCCTGATTCTGACATTTTGCAAATGGTTTTATTTGATGGAAATCGCTATGAAGATGTAAAAAGTACAGATCCAAAAGAAATGTTACGCATGCAACATGCCAAAGTATCTTTTGAAAAATACATCATGAATGTAGATTTGCGCGACATCAATAAAGTAGATTTAAATTCTACAGAGCACAATACCTACAAAATGTACAATGTCAAACAATTAAATGACACCATTAAAGGTAGTGAACTCAAATATGATCAAGAGAAAGTTAGCTTTGGTGACAATATGTACAAACGAACTGGAATTGTTATCATTGAAAAAGATAGTGTTAATGCCGTTCACAAAGATTCGGTTGCCTCTTTAGGAAATCCTCTCAACATACTTACGCTAAAAAACAGAAAACGCGCCTTAGATATTTCGATCACCAATATCAAAGGACGTCGTACAACACTTGAAAATACAGACAATCGTTTCAAACGAATCGAAAAGAAAATCAATCATCAAAAAATATACATGCACGACAAATTTGCAGTAGCAATAGCATGTATCATTCTATTCTTTGTAGGCGCGCCATTAGGAGCCATCATTCGTAAAGGAGGAATTGGATTGCCAATGGTTGTTGCGATTTGTTTATTCTTAGTCTATCACTTTATAGGAATTTTTGGAAAAAACAGTGCCGAAGACGGCAGTATTCCTCCCTGGTTGGGTACTTGGCTCTCTACAATGATTATGTTACCGTTAAGTATTTACTTTACACGTAGAGCAACTTCCGACCAAGGATTATTTAGCTTCTCGCTGAAAGGTTTCTTTGTAAAGCCATTAGACGCAGATGATGAAACGACAGACGAATTAGCACCTATTACAGATGTTGATAGACAAAGTACTGATAAGTTCAATGCATTGAGCGACACACAATTGATGGATGTTGTAAAAAACTATCGTCAATATGATTATTCTGATGGAGAGCGTAGTCTTGCAATTGAACTTTTGGGAGATCGTGGCATCACAGAAGAACGTTTAAAAGTATTAGGTTCGTTTGAAAACAAACAATATAATCGTGCTCAAGAAGCTTATGAACGATTTGTAAAGAATTCAAAAAAAGCGATCATTTATTATATTCCAACACTGATTATCAGTATCATTCTACCAGTTTTAAACAACAATGTAGAAATGTCGGTTTGGCTTGCGTTGAGTATTTTAATTGTAGGGATCGTTGTTTCATTACTCTATTTGTACTATTTAATAAAATCATTTTTTAACTATCAGTCTTTATATGAAGCTTTAGATAAGAAATTAGATTTTGGAGGTATTTTAGCGTTTCTACTCCTTGGTATGCCGCTCTATTTTGTTGCTTATTTCTACACTTTACGAAATGCAAAAGACAAGATAAAGCAATTGAATTAAATTCAATTTAGCAATCAACAATACTAGAATCAATCTTTACGAGCTTTTAATTCCTCTTTTTGATAAGAATGCTTATTTTTGTGAGCAAATCATACAGAAAAAATGACCACAACTACAAAAGTGAAAGCCAATACACAATTAGACAGCATCCATGAAGCCATTGAAGACATCCGCCAAGGAAAAGTTATCATTGTGGTAGATGATGAAAATCGTGAAAATGAAGGTGATTTTTTAGCTGCTGCTGAAAAGGTAACGCCAGAAATGATCAACTTTATGGCTACACACGGACGTGGTTTGATTTGCGCACCATTAACAGAAAATCGTTGCAAGCAATTACAATTAGGTATGATGGTAAGCAACAACACAGATCCGATGGAAACGGCTTTTACGATTTCTGTAGATTTGAAAGGAAACGGAGTTACTACCGGAATTTCTGCTTCCGATCGTTCAAAAACTGTTCAAGCTTTGATTGACAGTACTACTCGCCCATTTGATTTGGCACGTCCTGGACATATTTTTCCACTTAAAGCAAAAGAAGGTGGCGTATTGCGTAGAACAGGTCATACAGAAGCTGCGATCGACTTTGCTCGTTTAGCTGGTTTAGAACCTGCTGGTGTTATTGTAGAAATCATGAACGAAGATGGAACTATGGCACGTTTGCCACAGTTGCTAGAAGTTGCCAAAAATTTCGATCTTAAGATTGTTTCTATTGAAGATCTAGTCGCATACAGAATGGAGCACGATTCTTTGATTGAAAAGAAAGAAGATTTTGATGTACAAACACGTTTTGGTGATTTCCGTATGCGTGCATATTTACAAACAACCAACAATCAAGTACATATTGCTTTAACTAAAGGAAGTTGGGCTGATGATGAACCTGTACTAACACGTATCAATTCAACATTAGTAAATGATGATATTTTAGGAACTTTGACAAATAATGCTGATAAAAAGCTAGATGATATGTTCCGTTTGATTAATGAAGAAGGAAAAGGAGCTATTATATTCATCAACCAAGATCATAGTTCGTTGAACTTACTTCACAGAATTAAAGAATTGAAATCTTTACAAAATAATGGTGAATATAAAGCGCCAAAAATTAAAATGGATTCTAAAGATTTCGGAATTGGAGCGCAAATTCTTCACGACATCAATATTAGCAAAATCAAGTTGGTAACCAATACACATCAAGAAAAACGTGTAGGTATGATTGGTTATGGCTTAGAGATTGTTGATTATGTATCGTATTGATAGACAACTTTCGTTGTTAGATTTTTAGACATGCTTTCGCGATTAGACTTATTCCCGCTTGAGCGGAAATCTTTTAGATCACTTCACTTCGATATACTCAGTGCATGCGTTATTAGATTTAGACACATTTGATACGTCTTTGCGAGGAGTATACGACGCGGCAATCTGTTTCTTGTATTAATAGACAACCTTTGTTGTTAGATTTTTAGACATGCTTTCGCGATTAGACTTATTCCCGCTTCTGCGGAAATCTTTTAGATCGCTTCACTTCGATATACTCAGTGTAAACGTTATTAGATTTAGAGATGTATGACACGTCTTTGCGAGGAATGTATGACGCAGCAATCTGTTTCTTGTATTAACAGACAACCTTCGTTGTTAGATTTTTAGACACGCTTTCGCCATTAGACTTGTTCCCGCTTGGGCGGAAATCTTTTAGATCGCTTCACTTCGATATACTCAGTGCAGACATTACTAGATTTAGATATGTCTTTGTGAGAAACATAACGACGCGGCAATCTTGTTTCTTGTATTGATAGACAACCTTCGTTGTTAGATTTTTAGACATGCTTTCGCGATTAGACTTGTTCCCGCTTCTGCGGAAATCTTTTAGATCGCTTCACTTCGATATACTCAGTGCAGACATTACTAGATTTAAATATATTTGATACGTTTTTGTGGAAGCATAACGACGGACAATTGTTTCCTGCAAAGCATCTTGAATCTTGACTCTTGACTCATTTTTCATAACTAAATACACGAATGTTTTTTTTAGACACGTTTGACACGTCTTTGCGAGGAATATATGACGCGGCAATCTGTTTCTTGTATTAATAGACAACCTTCGTTGTTAGATTTTTAGACACGCTTTCGCGATTAGACTTGTTCCCAGTTGGACGGAAATCTTTTAGATCACTTCACTTCGATATACTCAGTGCAAAAGCTATTAGATTTAGACATGTGTGATACGTCTTTGCGAGGAATATATGACGCGGCAATCTGTTTCTTGTAGAACAACTATATTCTCTGAAACAAAAGCACGTCTCACATCATCTTACTACTTAGAAAACAATCCATTCAACTTATCAAATACTTCAATTGCATACGCTTTATTAAACGGAACGTATTTCTTGGCTAGTTCGGTATCAGCTAATTCTGATTCTACTTGTGCTAATGGAATAAGTGTTACATCTGCAACTTCTTCTTCCTGTAGCTTGACGTCTAAAGGTATATCTGGAATTTCACAAGCAAAGATCGTAATGAATTCACGATCACGATAATCTTCCGCGTGTTGGTAATCGATTCGGAAGCGTCCAATTTGTTGTAGTTGTTCAGCTTGTACTTTGATTCCGAGTTCTTCTTCCGCTTCACGAACTGCGGTTTGCAGCGCAGTTTCACCACTACTTATATGTCCAGCGACAGAAACGTCCCAACAGTTTGGAAAGTTGGGTTTGATGACTGCACGCAATTGCAAGACTACTTTTCCTGTTTTGGTATACAACCACAAATGCGTTGAGGCATGGAAATGTCCGTGGCGATGTACTTCTCTTTTGGGAAGAATTTCACCTGTGGGTTTTCCGTGTTCGTCTAGGATATCGATGAGTTCCATTATTGGGTTTTGGGTTTTGGGTCGCTTTGCTTTTGGGTGTTGGGTTGGTATGTTTACTTTGTGTTTGTTTCGTAGTATAAACTCGTAAAATTATAAACTTCCATTTTTTTAAATCTGTTTTTTGTGGATTTGTCAATTTGTTTCATTCTTAACTCATCACTTTAAAATTTATCAATTCGTTAATTTGTTGCTCAAAAACCTCAACATATACTTTGACACTTCTCATAACTCATAACTAAAAAAATTGTCACGAATTCACGAATTATTTTGTACTTACTCTTGTATCATTAACACGAATTTTTAATTGGTTTTCCAAGTTAATTTTTAGAACTATTAAATGATCTTTGAAATAATTTAAAATTTAGCATTTAACACCTAACATTCAGATGTTCTATGAAATTTCTCATAACTCATAATTAAAAAAAATTGTCACGAATTCACGAATTATTTTGTATTTATTCTTGTATCATTAACACGAATTTTTAATTGGTTTTCCAAGTTAATTTTTAGAACTATTAAATGGTCTTTGAAATAATTTAAAATTTAGCATTTAACATTCATCATTCTCCTTAGCTTCATTCGCTTTCTTCACAATTGCCTTCAGTCGTGCTTTGGTCGCTTCTTTTTCTGCACGCTCTTTGTTGAGTTTACGCTGCATGAGCTTGGTGTGCTTAGCTTTGTTTTTGGTGTTTTTTTGTCCTTTGGGTTTTGGCATTGTATTTAAACTTTTAAACCACAAATATAATTATCTTAGTATATGCTTTGCCATTTCTTGAACATCTTTCAATAAAGGATATTTCTCAACTAATATTTTCATTAATTCTTTCGCTTTTGTAAAATTACCACTTTCTGCAAGTGCTCCTATATAATTACGAGTTATAAAAGGATCGCTAGGTAATAACTCTAAAGCTTTTTCGAAATGATAAAATGCATTCTTATAATCTTTTATATCAGCATACACATTCGCTATTGCTCCGTGCACTTCGACATCTCCATTCTCATAATATAAACATTTTTTGAAAGCCTCGATTGACTGTTTGTTCTTCTTTTTTCTGTTGAGATCCATTCCCTTATTAAAGAAGTCTCTATACTTATTTGCCTTATCTACATTAAAATCAATAAAAGGTATCCTACACTTATCTATTTCTTGAATAACAAAAGATTCATTCACAGTTTCTACATAAGTTTTTATCATAAAATCTTCTGAATAGAACCCGATAAAGTCTTCTAAAGTTTTAAAAGTCATTCCTTCATTATTTAAAAGAAAACATACAATGTCCATATAGTTTACTTTTAAACATCCTTCTATTACTCTATTTACATTTTCTAACGAGGAAGAAACAATCCATTTTGTTACTTTTCTATTCTTTATTTCAAAAACATCATTTTTACTATTGAAAAACTTCTCTATTTCATTCAGTTGCTTTGCGCCACCTCGATCTGTTTTTAAATATTCATTATATACATCTTTGGGATTTAAACGCAAATAAGTACGTTTTAGTTGCATTAATAATACATGATGATCATTGTATAGTACAACATCAGCATCGCCATTACCTTTCATCTTTTTTTCTTCAGCTTTATTAGGAATAAATACATGTAAACCATGTACTTTTAATAATTTACCCAGATATGGTTCTATTTTTTTAGCAGTTTTACGCCCATTGTTGTTAATTAATGCGTTCACATATACATACATATATGAAAACGAAGTGAAAAACTGAACTGAACAAAAAATACGATCTTTAAACCTTAAAAATGGTTTTGCAAACACATCATACTGTGTATCAAAACGATCAAATGTTTCTTTCTTATTTATAACTTCACTAAAAGATTCAATTAATATTTCTGTAATTCGACGGTCAAAATCAGAGCTTGCCTTCTTGTTAAGATCTTCATATTCTTTTAAAGTCATATATATAAATGGCATCTGTGCAACTCCTTGTCTTGTACTTTGCAAATTCAACCAAGCAAAAGCCATCTTCCAAGACTTTGAAAAATGAGAATTACTATTTCTTACTTCATCCAAATCATATTTATAACGTAGTAATCTATTGTAAGCAAATGCAAATATTGGAGGAACGATTTCTGATACACTTATTGTTTCGTTTTTTGTGTAATAATACTCATTCAACTCCAGATCGTGTAAAGCAGCAAATACAGATTCAATTTTTTCTTGCAATGTTTTATTTAGCTCCAGATGCTCTTTAGTTATACCAATAGGAGAATATTGATTATTCTTTATCTTTTCTTCTAAAAAATCACTCCCTCTTTTACGATAAAATAGATCAACTGAATCATAGCGAATTCCATCTAGCTTCCATCTGTAGCTAGCTTGTGGCTTTGTTACAAAATATAAAGTTTCGTAAATCAATTCTGGAGAAGTATCCGATTCAAAACTATATGGATCTATGAAGTTAGATAAAAGTAGGGTTCTACTATATATCAAATCGAAAATATTAGAAATTAACTTGTTAAGATTTGACTCTTCTTCATTATGAATACCTTCTACAAATGATTTAAAAAAATCTTCTGATTCAGATAAATTCGAGATATTAAAATGATCCTGTTTCAAAAGTAACTCCATAAAAAAGCTATACACACTTCCTAACTGTATATTGTATGCTCTAGAGTCAAATTCATAACTTTTCTTTTCAATATAGGCAACTACAGATTGTAATATGTTTTCCAAGGAATAATTTACAATAGCCTCAATACTGCTTTCTATTTCTTGCCATAATTCAATTTCTTTCTGATAAAAGAGTTCCCATACATCTTGATGTAGTTCTAAGTTTTCAGGAAGTTGTATTTCTTCTAAAAGAAAATCCAATCGCTCTTTTTTAAAGAATACTTGATTGACTCTAATAACATGAACAAAAAGTTCTGGAAATTGTTCAGATAGTTTTATCTCAAAAGCTTTAATGAAGATTGTAGAATTAGAATAGTAATTATAGAGTAATTCTACTGCAATATTTGACGAAAATAATTTTTGAAAGTTTTCTTCTTGAAGTACAAACTTTTTCCAAAAGTAAGTAGCTGACTCAAAATGTTTATCCGTTACCCACTGCCGTTTGTCTGCATCTATATATTTAAAGAAGGAAGCAATATCCAACTCTTTTAATAAAATTGTAAATGCTTCTTCGTATTTCTTTTGCTCAAACTCAGCTCTCGCTTTATTTTTTATTGTTTCTTCATCTTCCAATAGTATACGTTTAAAATATTGATATAAATTTCCATAAGTATACAATTATCAAAACGAACATCTTTGCGGAAAACCGTATCTACTATAATTAACAGCTTTTCTCTAACTCGCATTCCTACTATACACACTTTCACCATTTCCGTAATAGTTAGTGTAGATATGTTGATATACGTTTGCTGTTTTAATTCCTACTTCTTCATCAGTGTAAGAAGCCTGTGGCAAGTATAATAGATTATCGTAGATGGTACTTTTAACTTGAGCCTTAACTTGTCTACTTTCGCGCCAATTTTCAACTTTTAGTTTTTCTTCTTTTAATATCTCAAGTGTTTTGGCTGCTACTTTCTTGACTTCTTTTAACTCCTTGTCAGATAATTCTTTTCCTTCTCTGAGTAAATCAAAAATAGCGAGCGTTTCCTGATTTTTTAGGTTTTCTCTAACGGCTCGTTGTTCCTCAATAGTTAAATCTTGTATAAAGTCATTTAAACTATCAAATGTTTTCAAAGTATCTTCAAGACTTTTTCCTCTGTTATATTCTTCAATGATTTCTTTGTAACGTTCGTAAAATTCTATACGCAATGGGTTTTCATTTAGCATCTGCATCAAGCGTTGTTCGATAGCATTTTGAAGGTTGAATACTAAGGTGTTTTTACGTGGCGCTTTTGAAAAAGCTGCTCTTAGTTTATCAAAGTCTAACGTAGACAAATCTACATATACTTCTTCGCCTTCCTGAACTTCTTCTTTTTGTATAACCACACTGTTACTTACGATAGATTGTAAGTCCATAATAATCTGTGTGATATCTGCTGATTTTACATTTTGATTTAATGCTGTGTAAATAGCTTCAATAGCATTAAAATCCTTTATATAAGGTTTTAAAATGTCAGAAGGAAATATGGCTTTGTATTTTCTAAATACATTACGCGCCATCATTTCAAAAGTGGTACGAGTCGTTTCATTTAAACATACACATTCTGTAGCTTCTTTTATTTTAGCAATCTTTGCCATAGGTTTGGCTTCCTTCAAGTCCTTGATAGAGAAATTAAGTTCCTTCAAATAAGCCTTTACATCTTTAATTGCTTGTTTTAATTCAACTTCTGTATCTTCTATAGGTTCAACGGGTTTTTCAGTAGGCTTTCCATTACTACCTCCTGATCTTCCGCCTTCTCCATATACTGAATATGCTTTCTCTAATTGTTTGTATACATTTCCATAGTCCACAATCAAGCCGTTTTCTTTTTCATCGTCATACACTCGATTTGCCCTAGCAATGGTTTGCATTAATGTGTGACCTTTTATCGGTTTATCAAGATATACCGTAGAAACACAAGGTGCATCAAATCCAGTAATCCACATAGCACAAACAATTGCCAAACGAAATGGATTTTCTTCATCTTTGAATTCCTTCTCCAAGTTTCTCTCTACTATTTTTCTACGATGTACTTCAATATCTAATTGCATCTTACGAAACTTATCCAATTCATTTTGTTCACTACTTACTACCACACATACTTCTGTCTCTTGTACTTTTTTATATTTACGTTTCAGTTGCTGTGCTTCTTGTTGATCTGCAGCCTTTTCAATACGTGCTTCCAACTCTTGTAAATATTCAGGCCAAAACTTCATAACAAGCTCATACATACGCACTGCAGTAGGTTTATCTAAAGCCACATACATGGCTTTTCCTTGATAACCTCGTTCATTAAAATGCCAAACTAAATCTTTAGCAATCGCTTCCAATCGAGGTTGTGAAGTTAATATTGGATAATCTCTATTGAATAAGTATTCGAGTTTCTTTTTTTGATCATCATCCAAGTCTTCATTTTCAAATACCTCAGCCATTTTTTCATCCAAATTTGGATTGGTAATGTCAAGTTTTTCTCCTCTATTCAGATATTTTAATGGTAATGTTGCTTCGTCTTCAATAGCACGTTTAAAGTCATAGATAGATACATACTCTCCAAAGATATTCTTGGTTAATTCTTCTTCTTCTTTGATGATAGGCGTTCCTGTGAAACCCAAATACGAAGCATTAGGCAAACCATGAAAACGCATGTTACGAGCATAGGTTCCTGATTGCGTTCTGTGTGCCTCATCACTTATGACAATCACATTTTTACGTTCGGTAATTAAAGGATATTCACTTTCAAGTTTTGGATCGATTGAAAACTTATGAATGAGCGTAAATACATAACGATGGTTTTCAGAAAGTAACTCACGTAAATGTGCTCTTCCCGTCATTCCTTTTTTCTTTCCTGCAATGATGTTTTTATTATTCACAACACCTACTCCAGAAAAGGTATCATATAATTGATCTTCTAGTTCAGTTCTATCTACAGCAATTAAAAAGGTATAGGAACCACCAAGCTTTCGGTGAATCTTTTCACACAAGAAAACCATGGAATAGGATTTTCCCGAACCTTGTGTATGCCAAAACACTCCAAGTTTTCCTTCTAAGTCTTCTATGTTATGGACATTCTTAATGACTTTATTGACACCAATATATTGATGGTTTTTTGCCATCAACTTTACCACTTCTCCATCTGAATCGTCGAAGAGTAAGAAATTTTCAAAGATATCCATTAAGCGATGTCGATCACAAGTTCCTCTAAGCATCGTATCTAAACTTACTTCACCTTCTTCGTCTTCTTCTATACGTTTCCAATCTAAAAAATAATTGTAAGGACTCGTTATCGTTCCTACTTTAGCATCCAAACCATTACTTAGTATGATAAAACCATTGGTATGAAATACATGCGGAATGGTATCTTTATAATCTTTTAAGTTATCTGCATACGCATGACGTAAATCTTGATGATGTGCTTTAAGTTCAAAGAATACTAACGGAATTCCATTCACAAAGCCTATGACATCGGGACGACGCAAATGCATTTCACCCAATACTTCTAATTGCCGTATAGCTAAGAAATGATTTTCTTCATAGTTATGAAAGTCAAAAACTTTGAGCTTTACTTTTTCCAACTCTCCGTTTTCATTGGTATAACTTACGGGCACTCCTTTTTTTAGAAGAGCACTTTTATCTTTATTAATGCGTCCTATAGTTTGATCAGCTACTTTTTGTACAATTTCTTCAGTAGCTTGTTCATAAGCAATTGCAGGAAGATTCGGGTTTAGTTTTTCAAGTGCCTGTCGTAAGTAGCGGGTTAATACAACTTCACTTTTATCTTCTCTTCCTAATAAACCATGTTCTCCAAAAGATTCTTTGTGCCACGCTGTGAGTACTGTCCAGCCGAGTTCTTCCAACACATCTTGTGTGGCTCTTTCAATAAGATTATCTTCTGAATATTCGTAGCTCATAGACTCCTTTTAAATTGTAGGTAATTTAACACCTATTTTGTAGATATCATAATATTTTTCTATTGCTGTTTTCTTTAAGTTTACTTCCTTAAGATTCTCTAATCCATTTTGATCAGGATGAATAATTAAACAATCAATTACATCTCCTTGCTTTTTATGTAAAGCATGATATACTTTTTTTAATCGTGCATACCCACTTACTTGTCGAATGTCCGAATGATGAATACCATTTAAATATCTAAGTTTATATTTTGCATCAATGACCATTTCAGAATCTTTCTTCGTTAAAAGATAATCTAACTCATTACCAAAGTCTTTAAATTGAAATTTTACTTCGTTTTGAAATTCATCTTTCAACAAGCCTAATACATATAACTCAAAGAGTTTTGACATGTCTATCCAAAATGGTGGCGACTGTACTTTTTCTTGTATTGTATTTGAAATATTATATCCAAAGCGTTTTAAAATCAACTTTGCCAAATACAATGCTTGCTCATACTCTTTATAAAACACATTCGTCTTCGTTTGCTTAATCTCCGTCATTTCAATTTGATCGGATACGCCAGCAAATGCAGGATTAATATAGTTAACTAGATTCTGAATATCGTTACGGTTAGTTATTTTCGAATAGCTTGGCAAATACCGTTTTACAAATTGCAATGCTTTTTTTAGCAATCTGTTTTCTTTGTTATTAATACCAAATTCATCAAAACTACAGTAGGTATATAATTGTTTGTTATTAACTAGGTTCTTTTTAATCGTTTTAGAAACTTGTATTTTTCCTTTTACTGTTCCTTGTAGATTTTGCACTACTTTATAGTAAGATTTCTTTAATCCTTTCCGAACTATTTGCTTAAGAAGCCCTAAAAATTCAACTACTAAAAAAGGCGTTAGTATGTCTTGTTTCTGAGAAATTTCAATAGTAGGCTGCTCCCATTTTACAATGAATAATTCTTTAATTTCTTTTGAAACTTCGGGATGTTTCAATGTTGAAAAAAGCATTCCTATAATATCAATTTCTTGTTCATCACTATTGATTTTAGAAGTTACATGAATGGCAGATGTATTGACTTCTAACCAATCCAACCCAACAAAATATCCAAGTTCTAAAAAATATTTATGATGCTCATCATTCCGTTTGATTAAGGTATAACAAGGTTTACTATCATCTTTTTGCTTATGGTATTTAGGGAAACACCATTGATAATATGGTTTTGTTAAGCATTTAGCATCCTCATCAGCTAACATTGCATTGTAATGCTCATGATATGTGAGTATTTTAACAGACAAACTTTGCTATTTTTTTAATTTCTTCTTTAGCAATTTCTAACAATATACCATCCTTTACATACTCATTAAGTATTGGGATGATTTCATAGTCTAATTTCATCTGTAATCGTTCAGATTCTGTAAACTCAGTAGTTTCTTTCTCTTCCACTAAAAAATAACTATGTCCCAAGTGTATGTCTTTTGCATCAAAATCTGGTGCTAAAAACTTTTCTGTAAACAATGCACTTACTAACTTAAATAACTCCTTTGCTTTTTCATACTGAATTACTTCTTCATTTGGTAACATATCCACAAAAGCAAAACGACGTTTGATGGCATAATCAATATGTCCAACACTTCTATCTGCCGTATTCATCGTTCCGATAATATACAGGTTTTTTGGAATGGTAATTTTAGTATTTCCATCAATCGCATACATACTATTTACTTCATCTCCTCTGTATTCTAATGCATAGATAAGCTCTCCTAACACTGAAGGGAGGTTTGCTCGATTGATTTCATCAATGATTAATACATAATTATTGTTTTCCAGCCTATTTACAAAAGCAGTAAAATTTTGCCAAATAATGTAGTGTTCATGACGATTAAAATTCACTAACTTATGTGATTCTGGATCATTCCAATTTTCTAAGTTGTATTCTTCCATGTTAATCCATGTCTGCATATACCAACTACCATCATCACTTAATGTTTTATAACGCAAATTACCTACCGCATTTTTATGATATCCCCAGATATCTAACAATCGAATTGTTTCTTCTTTATCAAAATAATAGTGAGTTCCATTAGCTTCAGCTTCTTTTCCTTTTTGATATAAATATTCTTCATATTCTGCTGCTAAATCATAATCTTCCAGAGATGATTTTTGTGAAGCCAATTGTGATAATTCAGCAATGATTTTATTTTCTGTTTTATATACAATACTTCCGTTTTCATTTTTTACAGAAATACCTCTTACAAAATCTTCATAACTGTAAGAAGGGTGAAACTGAACGATGTTATAGTTAGCTTCATAACTTGTTTTTGAAGGTTCTCTGTTTTCAAATAAATATTTTGCTACTGCTAATTCGTAAGGTTCTTTTCCATTTATATTTGTTGGCTGTATTCCATTAGTAAGTTCATTGTATTTTTTAATGATGTTTTTAAAACTCGCATCCCAAGCTTGATTTGCTCGTTCTGAAGAAAGCATGATTGCCGATTCTGTAATTTCATCAATAGTGTAATAATCTGCTACACCACTTGCATTGGCAATCGTATCTCCTACACTAATTGAATCCTCAATACTTTCTTTTGTCAAAGATTCATAACTTGTTACACTTCTACTTCCTGCTAAATGTGCTGCAATTTTCTTTGCAGTATAGGTTTTACCCGTACCAGGAGGTCCTTGTAAAATGATTTGTTTTTTATATTTTAATATATCTATGTATTCTGATAGTTTTGCTTTTTCCATGGAAGTATCATTCAAAATTTCTTTTTTTAATAGTGCATAAGTGCCTAGTATATCTTGATAATTAAAGGTGTCTGCATGTTTCAATTGATTATTACTTGAATCTGCAAAATCTAACAAACCAAACGTAAGTCCATTATGAATTTCTAAAAACAATTGTTTTGCTAACTTTTGAGACTTGTATATTTTATTATATATAGCAAACCAAAGTCTATTATTTCCTTGGTTTTGCGCTCCGTCAAAGTGTACTAGTTTTACTTTGGTTTCTTGCTGTATCTCTAAATCTTCCTGTATTTGATGGATTAACCCTTTAAAATAGTTTTCCAAAGAAACTTTCTCTTTATCAAACAAAAAGGTATATAGTATTCTAAAATTTGAAGACCAAGCTTGGTATACCTTCTTTTCAAAAGACGCATCTAATTCTTTTTTTAATTCATTTATTATTAAGGCATCTAGATTTGTTTTTTGAAGTAATAGATCTAATAATTTACTTCTCAATAAAACAACTGGCTTTGCACTGATATCGCCTCTCTGTAGATAGGTATATTGTATTTTCTTTAATTCAATAGTACCTAATGCATTAATTTTTTGAAATAGTATACGTTCATCTTTCATCAATGTATCATACTCCAATTGCATCGCAATATAATCATCCATAGTAGGTACTAACTTTGCTAACGCTGCTTCTCTTTTTGCTTCTATCTCTGCATAAGTAGTATTAAAAACAGGTTGCAAAATTTCTTTTTCAAAAAGTGTTTTATCAGATAACGGTATTTCAATAAATGTAGAATTATTTTTAGGTGACCACCATTTGTCTAATGACTTATCATGAGCTTCTGGCGCTACTGCATTTTCTATAAGTACATATTCTCTATCCGTCCATTCATCTTCTCTTTTTATAATAGAAAACAAAGGTCTTTCATCTACAAACATTCCAATAAACTCAATAGAGTCATTTGACCTACATACATAAAATAAATCTCCTTTCTTCGCAGATAAAAAATCTTCTCCCTGTGATTTAGAGCTTTGTCCTTTAGCATTTGTAAATGGATATACACTTACTAGATTCGTATCTTTTAATAACTGTGTTTGTTTATTATTAAGATATTTCTGTCCATGAGACAGTTTGTAAAACTTCATTGGTTATTGTTCTATTTTTGGTTAAGTTCTTATTTATTAATACTCGTATTTTGCAACAATATTAATTTCAATATTTCAATACTCTTCAAAGCCCTTCTTCCTTGACTCGCATAATAACTTATTTGTGCTTTTTGCAGCGCATTAGGCACAAATGCATGTGCTAGTATTTCTTTATTTACTTTTGTAATCATGGTTCTTAAATTAGTAACATACGTTTCTAATTGTATAATTCTTTCTTTTATAAATTCTTCAATCATATTTTTCTTTTAGAATAAATATGTAGAAAAATAGTAAACGTCACTTTTTCTCTTTTTTTTCTTTCATTTCATTCCCTAAAACCTATGAAACACCTTGTCCCAAACATGTCGAAGAATCTATCATCCCAGTCATTAAACGCGGTAATAAAATATCGCGGGCTTCTTGTAGGCGTTGGTTTTGGCTTACATATGTTGAAATTAATTCTAAAATATAAGCACCTATTTTATTATATTCTTGAATCAAATTATCTTTTGGAATAATTACCGGATATTTTTGAAGAACTTCCCAATTAGCTCTAGGCATCTTAGTTCCATTAGATGATTGTGTTGCTGAATCAACAAAGTGATTGCTGTAAACTGTTTGTAAAATTAAGCCATGTAAATTATTCTTTTTAGGTCGCAAAATTATGGTGTCTGAAGAAGCTACACCATCAATCAGAGCTACACCAACTTTATGAAAATAAGGTCTAATTTTTCCAAAAAGTATATCTCCTTTTTTAAATCTATATTTTGAACTATTAACTTTTTCTACAGTTTCCCAATTGGACAATGTAATTGATTTCCTAGGAATATGCTCTAAACCTATATATGGTGTATTCTTGTTTAAGGACTTAGGGTTAATCATTTTAGATTGAAGATTTATCAAACTACCAAGCTCTAACTTCTCCCACCCAACAGGCAAACCACTCTCTGTATCAAAATTCGCAGTTTCATATCCTGGAAATTTCATACGTACAAACCATTCTTCATAGGTTTGCTGTGCTTGTTCTTCTAAAAGCTTGATTCGCTTGAGATTGTTTTCTATCAAATCATCATAAGCGGATAAAATGGACGCTATTTGGCGTTGGGTTTCTTTTGATTTTGGAACATCAATTTTAATAGCACAAAAATTAGACTTACTTACATGATGTCTTCCTGAAGCTGTACCAGGGTTTGCATTTAAAACTTTTGGAAGATTAATTTTAAGAACGTAATACACAAAATCTTCATCATAATCATCGTTAGGTATTACAACATTTACAGATTGATTTGTGAAACAATATCTATCTGCTTGAAATATTTTTTCACCAACAGTACCAATAGTAACAACTCCAGTTGCTTTTGGTGGAATATATGAGTTCTTATATTTTTTAAATGCCTTTTCTGAATAGTTTTCATCCCAAGTTGTAACATACCTTCTATCAATGTCCATATCAGTTGGTTTAATAAAAGGATATTCACTTCCGTAATTTAAAGGATCTTTTTTAGGTGGCGTATTTCCAGTTATAACTTGACCTAAATCTCCAATTTTCACTCTTTTCCAACCATCTCTCATAACTTCATCGATTGAATTTGTTGCATTAAAGCATTGGCTTCAGTATTAAGTTCTGCTAATTCTTTATGAATTTCCTGCATGCGGCCTTTATAATCAAAGTCCATATCTATATCAATCTTTACGCCTACATAACGCCCTGGAGTTAAGCTATAATCTTGTTCTTTGATATCTGCTAGCGTGGCTATTTTACATAAGCCTTCTACGTCTTGGTAGGTGTTGTTTGGAAAATGTTCGTTGAGCCACTTATTTTGTTTCAAAGACTCTTCGGCTCCGCTCAGAGTCAGATTATCATTTCTAAAGGCATTCATGATAGCGGTAAGTCCTTCTAGTTGGTCTTCGCTAAAGTCATTGACCGTAGTACTAACTTTTCGGAAAGTATTTCGGGCATCAATCATTAAAACCTTGTCTTTATTTTCTTTAGATTTTCCTTTATTGAAAAACCAAACATGACACGGCAAACTTCGTGTATAAAAGAAGTTGTTACTAATGGCTACAATGCATTCAACATCGCCTGTTTCAATGAGTTGTTGACGAATGCGTTTGTCTGCATTTCCTGAATCTGTTGCCGAGCTTGCCATGACAAAACCTGCACGTCCAGTATTATTTAAGTAACTGTGGAAGTATTGCATCCACAGATAGTTTCCGTTGCTGATGGTTCCTTTTCCTGTAAGTGGCGGTCCAAAAGGCAAGCGTTCATCTTCTGTAAGGAATTTATTTTTAACATCAATTTTATCTACATTAAACGGTGGATTTGCCATGACAAAGTCACACTTTCCTGTCAACTCATGCGGATTGGTATAGAAACTATTGCTTTCTATAATCTTTCCTTCTATCCCATGAATTGCCAAGTTCATTTTTGCCAAGCGTGTATTGTTACTCTTTAGTTCTGTACCATATACCGTAATGGCTTCGTTGACACTTTTATTTTCATGATTTTTGATAAAGTGTGCCGTTTGTACAAACATTCCGCCCGAACCACAGGCAGGATCGTGTACAATACCATGATTGGGTTGTATAAAGTTGACAATCAAATCAACTAAAGATGGTGGTGTGAAGAATTCACCTCCTTCCTGTGCTCCTGCGCCTTGCATGGAGAATTTCATCAAGAAAAATTCATAAATACGTCCAAACACATCGCCTTTGGCTTGCTTTACAGCATCTTTGTTAAATACACGTACCAAATCGCGCAGTAGCTTATCATCAAACTCTTGATAGCTTTTCGGTAAAATTCCTTCCAGTTCAGGATATTCCGCTTCAATCAACTTCATTGCATTGTTGATTGCTTGTGCTATAGGTTCACTTTCAGGTAAATTGGCTAAGTAATCATACTTGGCTTTTTCAGGTAGCAAAATAGCACCTGCGCCTGTGTAGTCTTCTTTTTTTGCTTCACGCTTTTGTCCTGTTCGAGGATTGATTGGTAAGTTTTTATCTATTTCAGTCTTTGCATCTTCATATCTATTCTGTGCAAAGCGTAGCAATACCAATCCTAACAAAGGATCTTTATATTCAGCAGCAGTTAATTTGGAATTCGCTCTTAAATCATCGGCAGCATCCCATAATTCAGCTTCTAATTTCTTTATATTTTCTTGGGTCATTATTTAATGGAGTCTTTAAAACTTAAAAATAGTATTAATTATAAATTTGAACTAATAACCTTACGGAATATCATCAAAAAACATAAAGTATCTTTAATTTTTAGTACACTTTTAATAGTATGAATTCAATAATACAGCTAATTCATAAATTGACGTTACGGAAAACCACATTCTAGAATGTGGTTGTTTGATAATTTATCAATGTGTTTTAGGCATTAACACATTACTTCAAAGAACATGTCTACTATACGATAAGCAGATTAACAAATCAATAGACTTCCTCATAAGGACGTTTCAAATAATGCTAAATAACATTTTACGCACAGTTAGTTAACAAAAAACATCTTTTCTGCTCCATTTTATGAATAGAAAACCACTAAACTCTACCCCAAAACAACCCCGCAAAAAAACCTCCTTAGGTATTACACAAAACCACAGGAGGTTTTTACCAAAAGCAGCGGAGGTTTTTGGTAAAACCTCCGCTGCTTTTTTACGATTCACGCAAACAACTAATTATCAGTCAAATAAATAATTATATAGATTCAATTTTAAAGCATAAAAAAAGCACTTAAAGAATTATATATTCCTTAAGTGCTTTTAGTTGAAATACTACCTTAAAAAAGCTAAACTTCTGCTTAACTTACTTTGGTATAGGATAATACTTTGAGCATATTTTTTAATTCTTTCCCTGGACGGTAGTTGACTTTTGCACTTTTGATGTTGCTTGCCCCTACTTCCTCAGGCGTATCAGAAGGATTGCTACTGATACCGATAGAAAAGGTTCCGAGTTTTCCTAAGTTGACACTTCTACCTTCGCTCAATTCTCCTTGAATGACATTGACTAATCCAATGATTACTGCATAGATATCATTTTGTCGTACGGTAGAACCATCTCCTACTAATACAGATAGTCTATCAATGTCTACTGTTCCGTCACTTACCGCAATGGCATAACTTTTTGGAGTTGCTGCCAAGTCTTGCGGATTTTTCTTTTGAATTACTTTGAATTTTACTGGCATTTTTTGTTTCGTTTTAATGTTAATATTCAGTATGAAAACATGGTACCTATTGCTTTCATAGTGTGAATCTCAACTATTTTTTTGAAACGATTCCTATGAATAGTGTTTAAGCGTGGTAAATTCAGGGAAAACATCCGAACGCAAGTTTTCCTTTTCTTACAGAATTAACTCTTTTTAAGAAATGAGTGCTGAGTTTACCTGTTTTTTAGGGCTGCTTCTTTGCGGAATATAACTGTAGTAATCTGTTTATCATATAACACAATATGTACTTCAACTCTAAGACTGCCACGTCGCAAACTCCTCGCAGTGACGTATCATAATCAAATGAAATTCGTAGTATTAGATACGTCTTTGCGAACGTTTAAAAAAACGTGTGGCAATCTGTGGCTTTAAAAAACGATTATGCAATATGATAAACAGACTACTTCGACTAAGCTCAGCACAAGTAACATGTCGAAAACTCCTCGCAGTGACTTATTATAGCAACACTTCGGCTCCGCTCAGTGTAAAAAAAAGCCGCTTTACATGACTGCAAAGCGGCTTTGATATATAGTGGATGTGTTTTTTATTTATTCACTTAAAAAGATACTGATTATGTACCAGAATAGTAACATTAAGGATGCAAATAATCCTAATGAAGCCGCTACATATTGATCTTCTTCGTATTTATGAATCATGTTAGATGTTTGGTATAAGATAGATCCTGCTGCTAATACAACCATTCCTACGCTAAACCATAATCCTAATTCGAAACCTCCAAAGAGTGTTCCTGCAACTATTAATCCTATAGCTAAGAAACTTCCTATGGTAATGATCGATTTTAGGAATGAAAAGTCCTTTTTAGTAGTAAAAGCTACCATTGACAGCCCTGCAAATAATGCTAGTGTCATGATTGCTGCCTGACTTAAGATGTCTGTTTGTCTTGCTCCCGATACTTCTATAGCAATGTAGATTAACGGAACAAAGATGAAGGCTTCTGCAATTACATACAGAAATAATCCTGCATGATGCATTGTTTTGTTTTTGGAACTTAATGCCATACGTTCGGCATAGTTGGTGACAAACATGAATCCTCCTAAGACGACTAGCCATGTCCAACCTTGCATCATTTTTAATCCTATGTTGACAATAAAATCAACTTGTAGAAATAGATATTCTACCACGATAAATAGTAATACGGCAAAGGCTAAGTATGTATATGTTTTTTTGTAAAATGCCGTTCTAGCTTCTTCTTTTAGAGCGCTAACGGGCAATGCTTGTTTGAATTCTTCCATGTGTTCTCGGTATTTAATAGTATCAAATTTAATATTTCCTTTTTAACTCTGCAATTGAAATACCTTAAATGTGTGTTAATTTGGTTATAGATGTGATCAAATGAATTTCGTAAAATTAGAAACGTCTTTGCGAACGTTTGGAAAACGTGTGGCAATCTGTGGCTTCAAAAAACTATTTTGTTATATAATGAACAGACTATTTCTAGTAAGCTCAGCACAAGTACCATGTCGCGAACTCCTCGCAATGAAGTATCAGATCATTACGTTTCTTATTTAATAAAAAAACAACTTATATTTATTACATGAAAAATCCTTGTATATACATATTATCGAATAAAAATAATACTGTTCTATATATAGGTGTAACATCAAATCTTACAAAGAGAATATACCAACATAAATCAAAAAAACATAAAGGATTTACTACTAAGTATAATTGTAATAAATTAGTTTATTTTGAAGAGTTTCAATCGATGAATGAAGCTATTTTTAGAGAAAAGCAATTAAAAAAAGGAAATCGTAAACGTAAAGAAGAACTTATTTATAAAGAGAATCCAGAGTGGAAAGATTTAGCTGAAGGTTGGTTATTTTATTTCGATTAATCAGGAAATGTCTTTCCGAACGTTTGAGAAAACGATTGTGCTATATAAATAAACAGACTGCCGCGTCGCGAACTCCTCGCAGTGACGTATCATAACATGATCAGATGAATTTCGTAAAATTAGAAACGTCTTTGCGAACGTTTGAGAGAACGATTGTGCTATATAAATAAACAGACTGCCACGTCGCGAACTCCTCGCAGTGACGTATCATAACATGATCAGATGAATTTCGTAAAATTAGAAACGTCTTTGCGAACGTTTGGAAAACGTGTGGCAATCTGTGGCTTCAAAAAACTATTTTGTTATATAATGAACAGACTACTTCTAGTAAGCTCAGCACAAGTACCATGTCGCGAACTCCTCGCAGTGACGTATATTAGCTTAGTTCATAAATCATTATCTTTGCATGAAAGAAAAAGAAATATATGCTTACTTGGAAAGATATTATACACTATGCATCTCATGGAAATAAGAAACCCGATACACGTGTAGAGAAAACTGAAGCAGAATGGAAAGCACTGTTAACTCCTGAACAATTTTATATTACACGTCAGAAAGGAACAGAACGTGCTTTTTCTGGAGAGCATTGCAGTCGTTACGATCCGGGTGTGTATAGTTGTGTATGTTGTAATACGCCTTTGTTTGATTCTAATTTGAAGTTTACTTCCAGTAGCGGTTGGCCAAGTTTTACAGAACCTGTAAAAGATAATGTGATCAATTATATTAAAGATACGTCGTATGGAATGATCCGTGTAGAGGTGACTTGTAGCACTTGCGATGCACATTTAGGACATGTATTCCCTGATGGACCTGAACCAAGTGGTTTGCGTTTTTGTATCAATTCGGAATCGTTGGTCTTGGAGGAATAGCTTTTTAGATTTGCTTCGCTCGATTTAAAAATGATTCAAGGTTGTTTCGATTTTAAGTTGTGACGTAAAGAAGAGTGTTCTTTTATAAATAACTTATTACTCATAAATCTTCAATTTAAAAAGTTCGGCTTTGGAAGTTTTGCTTTGATAAACTTAGTAAGGCTATCCAGAAGAGCTTTGATGTTCTGATTGTATTAACTTTCTTAGCTTTAATGATTTTATTCTTTTTTATCCACTTTAATTACCCAAAGCTTTTTGTCTAATTTATATTTAGTCAAGATAGATTCATTTGGAATAGTCCAACCAAAGTCTGCTTGATTTTCATCAGCAATAATCATAGTATAGATTTTTCCAACTTCAAAAAACCCATCTTTATAGAATTCGGGGCAAGTAAAAATCACTCCTATTGAATCACGCTTATAAGTAGTATCAGAAAATTTAATTATTTCAAATTCGATAACTGTTCCCCACGCAATTATTCCACAATGAGGAGTCTCTGAAATTTTGTTGATTATCTTTCCTTTTAGTTCAAATTGATTTCCGCGGACTGAACCAACCTGTCCAAATCCAGCCATAGACATGAACATCAAAATCAATATAATAATTACCCTTTTCATTTTTTATTGTGGTTTTCTACTATTAGCACAAGTTATTTATCCATCAATAGTCATATATTTTGGTTCCATTCCCTCAAAATCTATTGAAACATAATGTCTCATTGCTTTTGAATCATACGTTATTGACCATTCTGTTTTATTATTTTGAATCCGACCAATTGATATTCCATCAAAATCAAATTCTTCATCAAACTCATTCAGTGCAGCATCTTGAATATTGTCTTTCAATTCTTTTTTTAAGAATGGTAGTATTATGGTTTCTTTGATTTCATGATATTCATCGTCCAACTTTTTAAAGAATTCTTTTTGTTTATTGGTGGGTCCATTTTCATCAGCGACAACACTAATTCCAATTCGTTTTCCTTGAAAATTCACTTCCCCATCATAAAAGTTCTTTGAAGAATCTTTGAATTTTGTGTATCCCATTTCTCCAAATAAGTCATCAATAAACTTTGGCTTTTTCTTAAAAATATCAAATATGCCCATCGTTTTTTAATTTATGTTAATGGTTTTATGTTTGAGATTGTAGTTAACATTTAGCATAAGCTGCATTTAATGTTAGGTTTTGGTGCGGCAAATTTTTATTCTTCTTTGTTTTGTAAAATTTCTTGAACTTTTTGTGCAGCTTTCTTTTGTTCTATTTTTTTGGATTGCTTTTGTTTTAACTTTGAATTCTTTTCGGTTTCTCTGAATTTTCGCAATTCTTCTGTATCCATTCCTTTGGTTTTTCTTTTGGAAGGAAAATCAGGAACTCTCACTAATACGTTTGAGTCAGGATCAACATAAAATTCTTTGTAAACATGAATGTTCCAATCATAAGGTATATTTGGATTGAGTAGCAAATATTTCTGTTCTCTTTTATCCCAAAGTCCATCTTCTCTTTTTTCAATTAAATCGGCAACAAACCACTTTAAACAATCCTTATACTCACTTAATTTATTAGGTATTCTATCTGACACTTCTTTTTCAACATTATTCCAATTTGATCCGTTTTTATCTCTCAAAAATCGTATCAACAATCCGTAGTTTATTTTGTTATTAAAGAATTTAAAACTTTGCCCCATGCCTTCAAAAGTTGGCAATTCCTCCCAATTTTTATTTTTCTTTGAGTTTCTGGTATCCGAATAGTCACTATCATCAACATATCTTCTCTTACTCCCAGAAGTTTTAAGTCTTGAAATCAACCATTTCTTGTTATGTCTGTTTCCTTTATTGCTCATTTTTTAATTCACCTACAATAGTTTCATGTAATCATCAGTTAACTGACCTTAAATTTGCGAGTGAATCTGGGTTTTGTAGAATATACCGTAACTCTAGTCACATATTGTTGTACCTTGTTTCTATTTCGATTCAGTTTTAATTCAATAAGTAAAAACTTGAATAACTCTATATTTCCCTGCATTTCTTATATTATGCACTTCTATATTCTTAATATTCCATTCTGATTTTTCTTAAACATACTTAAAGTTTACTAC
Organism: Kordia sp.; assembly: GCF_965224175.1. Classification (GTDB taxonomy): domain Bacteria; phylum Bacteroidota; class Bacteroidia; order Flavobacteriales; family Flavobacteriaceae; genus Kordia. The sequence goes on along the minus strand of NZ_OZ245041.1, from coordinate 62,170 downwards.
TTGTATTTCTCTATTATTTCATAGATACTATCTCTTCCAGCATAGGATAAAAATCCCCATTTCATTGTCCTTGTCATTGGTGAAGAATGGGTTTGTCGCTTTGCACAATCCAATTCTGTAATACCAATTACCTTATCGTTTTGGTCATAAAATATAATTGATTGATTCGGTTTGAAAGTTTCGATTTTCCCCCAAACATATGATGTCGAATCATTTAATATTTTAACCAGCTTTTCAGTGTCTTTCTTGTTTATTTTTTTAGAAAGACTAAAATAACCTGAGTAAATTTCTGCGTGTTGCGCAATTTCGTTTATAAAGTTTATTCCGCTCTGTTTTTCAAATTCAACGTCTGAGTCGTAAGTCAATTTCCAATCTCTTTCAGTTGGGTAATTATATACAACGTTTAAATCCGTTTTTAGTTTTTTAAAATTCGGATAAGTAACTATTCTAAAAATAGCCAAAATGAAAAGAATAAATATAGAAGTGAGTACGATTTTTTTCATGTGTGCAGTAATGGTTTATGTATGAGTAGTAGCTGATTACCAATAATTAATTTTTCAGTTTAAGACAAAGTCATATTTTTATATTTTGTTTTTAATTTCTATTTATAAACATACAGAAACTTCTCGGTTAAACACTTATTAGCTATGCTTACGCACCATGCTACCAACACTTATTTTCCCTTTATCCATTTCACAAGTGAAACCGCCTCTTTCCATGTTTCGGCTACTGCGCCATCAGTGGTTTCTCCTGTATAATTTTCGTAATCTTTTAAAATATTCCAGGCGCTTTCATTTCCACTTAATGCAACAACAACTAGCTTTCCTATTTCCAATTCCCATTCATCACTAATTCCTTGTCCTTTTTTAATTGAATTCAAGAAATCGGCTTGTGTTTTTGGGTCTATTCTTATAGTTTTTATTTTAGGAGTAATTTCTGAAACTATTATTTCAGTAGTATTACTTGAAACTTTTTGTTCAGCTATCTGTATAAGCTCCCAACTCCAATTCTCTCCACTTGGAAGATACCTTAATTCTTCAATTATTAATGAATTTTCGGTTTCTTTAATTCGGCAAGTTTGAGTAGCGTCATATTCAACATAAGATTTTCCAGTTAAACAGTCAAATATGTTAAATTCTGACATTATAAGATTTTTATCTTCTTGAATTTCCTTATCATAATAACCACAAACATTGACTGAGCTTCCATTTAAGAATTTAAAAATCAGAGAAGGTTTGTCTCCTTTAGTTGAACCAATTCCATTGAAACATTTACAGTTAGAAGATTTATTGTTTTCTATTAATTGTTTTGTTTCTTTAGTTTCAATGACTGTATCGGATTTTTTAGGTTTTATTTGACCTTTCTGTTCTACTATTTCCTTTATTTCTGTTTTTTTATTTGAGTTTTGTTTTTCACCGCAAGAAAATATGAAAATCGGAAAAAACAGTAATAATATTAGTTTCTGCATTTTTTTCTAATTGATAGTAAAACATCTTATAAACCTTGTTTAAAGGTTTTAATTCTTGATTTTGGTTAAGTACTGACGTTAGTAATTACAAACCGAATAGAAAATTTGCAAAGACTTTTGATTAGTACTAGCAATTAATTGTACACGTTATTACAGGAAATCTATTTTATGTTTTCTTTAATGAATTCTCGTATCTCTCCAATTTTAGCTTTATTTGCTTTTATGGCACTTTCTCTGTCAAGCCTATTAATTTGTAGTCTCCATAAGTAGCTTTTAATCAAGTTTTTTTCTTTCTCACTTAGATTTAAAGGTTGTTTTAAGCCAATAATGTTTCCTGTTTCATCGTACTTAAAGTTTGGCGAAATGGAGTTGTTGATTTTCTCGAAATAGTTCCTCATGTATTTATTCTCATCATACTCTTCGGTAAATTTTTTATGTAATTTATACCTCACTTCATATAAATCGATTATGGTTTTTCTTAACGAGTCATTTTCAATCATTTCTAAACCAACAGATTTTAGAGTTTCATAGCCTGAAGTATTCTGAATCGTTACAAAATCTCTCGTTAAATAGAAATAATATGTTGCTAATGAATCGTTGTCTACTTCTACATTATCAACAATTTTTCTAAAATAATTAACGGCTTTTAGGTTATATTTTATTGATTTTTCGTCGTTGTGTAAATCAATACTATCTCTTTCTAATCCGTTGTAAATTTCAGTCAAGATCGTTTTTTCGGTCAACCTTTCATTTTTATTTTGATTCCATCTGTCTAATAAAAATGCAAATGTTACAGCGAAAAAGACAGATAAAAATTCGTAAATATATTTCTTTATTTTTTTGACTTTCATTCTAATTTGATACGTGTTTTAAATTGTCTATAACGGTGATTGCATGAGCAATAACGGGTTTTCATCTACTTCTTTTCGGAAAGCAATATACTTTAATAAAATGAAAAACGGTTCAAGTTTACACTTAAACCGCTATTGCTTACACACATTGTTGGCAACAGTTTTTATATCTGTTTAATCCTTTGATAGATTTTCTTTTTGGAGTTCTCAAATATTTCTCCACCAAACTCTTCATTATCTAATGAGATTATAGAAATGTCTTTTATTCCCATAATTCCGAAGACGAATTTCAAATAGGTGGTTTGAAAATTCATATGTTCGTTTTTCTCATTTTCTCCATAACCTGTGTCGCCACGACTTGACAGAATGAACATTTTTTTGTTTTCAAGAATTCCAACATAATCTCCGTCAGGTTTTCCTGAACGGAATTTCCAAGTTTCATTAATTCTCATAAGTTGGTCTATATAAGATTTTAGCCCGCTCGGTATTGACCAATTGTACATTGGCGTTCCTAAAACGTAAATATTATGTTCTTTAAATTCTTTAACTAATTCATTGCTGAACTCAACTCCTGACTGGTTTTCTTTTGTTCTTTCCCTTGGTTTGATAAATGCACTTTCAATCCATTTTTCATTTATTGGTGGAATTTCCTCCAATCCAACTTCTCGGTGAGTAAAATTGTCATCAGAATTTTTCTTTTTCCAATTTTCCTCAAAAAGTTGCGTTAGTTTTCGGCTATGGGATTTTTCATTTCTTACACTTGCGTTGATGATTAATACTTTGTTCATATTCGTAAATTTTGATTATGAGACAAAGTTCTCAATTGGGAAAGTGAAAAAAATTGATGTAGTTTAAGACGCTTTGATTTTTTTACGCATTCTACTCAAAAATTCGGCTGTAATTCCTAAATAAGATGCAATTAGATAGTTGGGGACTTTCTCTGAGATTTTAGGGTAATTTTCTAAAAAATCCAAATATCGTTGTTCTGCATCAAGAATGTTATTTAAGATTATTCTCCGTTGTAAACTTCCAAGATAATTTTCGAGAATGATTCTAAAAAAGCGTTCAAGTTTTGGAACTTTTGTTAACATTTCTTGAAAAGAGTCATAACGAATCTGTATTAATTTAGTTTTTTCAATGGCTTGGATGTTATAAATCGAAGGCTTTTGTTTTTGAAAACTATCAATATCTGTTGCCCACCAATTTTCAATTGCAAAGTATAGGATTTCTTCCCTTCCTGTTTTGGAGTTTATGTAAAAAGCTTTCAATGTTCCATTAAGAACAAAATTATCCGTTCTGCAAGTTTCCCCGTTTCTCAATAGATAATCCCCTTTTTCAAGTGTTTTTTCTGCCCAAAACGTTTCGATTAAATTTTCTTCTTCGGAGCTTAATTTAATATATTTTGAAATTGATTTGATTAGTTGCTCTTTCATTCAAATTATTCCTAACGCTTAGTATAAAATGGGTTTTACACCTTGTTATGTGTTCGTTTTATTTATTCAAAATTTTATCTCTATAAACGATCCATTTTTGCATGTCATTTTTGGAATCTTCAATATCAAAGAAATTTGAACTTGATCCGTCTGCTGCTTTTAAACCTAGTTCCGAGAGGATATTAGCTATGCACGGAAAAGCCATTTCATTTCCACTAACATGCATAGTAAATCCATCTAATAATTCCTCTTCTCCCATGTTAAACTCAATCGAAAATTGATCATTGTCAAGTCGGCCCCATGATTGATCTGAAAAATCAATAGTAGGTTCTGCTTCTTTCATCTTATCTATTATTTCAGATCTTTTACCAATGGGTTTTGGGTTAAAATTGTCTGGAATTTCATCCAACGAATTCACATCTCCCCAATCTTGAACAAATAAATCCCAACTCATATCTTTCATTCAGTTAATTACATACAACAGAAATTCCTGTTATTTCTATCATAACCAATCCTATTTTATTTAAGAATTTAATTATTTTTAAAACTACTATTTTCTTCCTCTAAGTCAAAGTCATCCAAAGAATTTTTAATGTTTTCAGATGATTTATTGATATTGCTACGTTTTCTATATGTAAGGTAAAAAGCAATCATAATGACAGCTGCCATACTCAAACCTATGATTTTCCATATGTTTATTGGCGTTGGTATAGCTTCCGTATTTCCCGTTAGGATCATTCCGCCCCAATAATACGGTGAACTTTGACTGGTATTTTTGTATTTTTCTAAATACGCAAGTTTTGCATTTTGCAAGGCTTTAGATTTGCTTTGAGAAGCTTCTATATTTGAACGAAAACTTTTTAAGATTTCTGCTCCTGATTTTTCGTTTAAATTCCACAAGGTAGCCACAACACTTTTACTACCAGAATTCAGGAAACCTCTTGTAAGACTAAAGACTCCTTCGCCTTCTTTAAAAACTCCTGCAGAAGTTTTGCAAGCATTCAATACTACAAGTGCTTTTGGGTTATTTAAAAAGTATAGTTCATTTGGATATACTTTTTCATCAAACATTGCCAACCAAGGAACATCATTTGTATTTCCTGCATGTGTAGATATGTACAATTGTGAGCTTGTATTGTAAGCGTTTAAAAAGCTTTTTTTGGTTGCATGTTCATTGATAAAAGTAGCGTTATTAAAGAGTTTCGTAGGGTTTGTAGTTAAGCGTGTTAGTGTACTATCTTGAAAATTTGCAAGCATAAAAGCTGTACTTTTTGAAACATCTTTGCTTGGCTGTTCGTTATTTTTTTCATCAAGTGAGAATGAATAGCGATAACTTATTTCTTTCGCTTCGATGAGGTATGAATTTTGCTCGCTTTCTAAAATATTTATTGGTAATATTTCAAACGGAAGTGCATGAATGAATCCATCAGGAATTATCGTGAGTTTGGTTGCTTTTGAATAAATAGTGTCCTCTTGAAAAGGAATCAAATTTTGATAGATTTCATTTCCTAGTTGTTGAAAGTTTGCAGCATCACGAGTTGTTTCAAAAGGTTTGGTGTATAGTTTTTGAAATGCAAAAAGTCTATTTTTTAATTGCTTCAGATGATTCAACGGAACTATTTTCTTCATTTTTTGATTCATCAACAATACATATCCAACTTCCGTTCCTAATATATAGGCAATAACAACTTCGTTTTCTGCTAATTTTTTCTGTACATTTTCTACAGACAGCATTGGTAAACTTGTACGATATCGTTGGTATTCAGGATAGGTTTGTTCTATTTCAGTTATGTATTTGTAGTAGCTTTCTTTTGCTGTAAAATAGTGTTCTTTTAGACTATCAGAAGTTGTTGTAGAAATTATTTTTTGTTCTAAGTCTTTTACTTTTTTACTCAAAGCATACTCTTTATCGATCACTTCTTGTGGCAATTTTGCAATTCGTTTCGCCGCAAATGCTGAGATATTATCTAAAAGCAATATTCCTTTGTTTTTTTCTATATAGTAAAAAGCCTGCTCAGGTTTTTCTAAGAGATAACATATTTTAACGGCATTTACATACAACTTTGCTCCTTTTTTTCGCCAGAATAATTTTGAGAGCTTTTCTTTGCTTTCAAAGTATAAATGATCAATGATTTTATCAATAAGTTGCAAAGTTTGTTCTGCTGCCAACACATACTTTTTATCTTGTGTAGCATCATAAAAATCGAGCCATCCGTTTTGTTTATCAATAAGGTATGACACTATAGCTGTATGTTCAGGCGAAGCAATAATACGTTCGTAGTCAGGAAGATTTTTGTTATTCTCCCATGCAAACGGAAGTAATGCATTCATAGCGCTGTTATAATATGTCAAAGCTTTTTTATGCTGTTTTGATGCTATGTAAAGATCTCCCAAATTATCATAGATAATACTTTTTTGGTTGGCTTCATCTTTTGTAAATAAAAGTGCAGTTTCATTCATTGAAAAAGCTTCTCCTGTTGCTCCTTTTTTTGCGTGAATTAGTGCTTTGTTAGTATAAATTTGAGCAATTCGCAATGAATCTTGTAGTTTTTCTGCAATGGGTAACGATTGATTGTAATATGCTAAAGAAGCTTCGTTTTTTTGATTTGTATACAAGATAGCTCCTAAATTGAAAAGAATCATTAAACGTTGATTATCATTGGCATTTACTTCTTCTACAAGTTGTAAAACTTCGTTTTCTAATGTTTTAAAATCTGTTGGTGTAATGCGATATTTTTGTGCTACATATAAACTCAGTTTATTAATATATGTGTCTAATAAGCTTTTGGGCGCTTTTACTTTTTTTAGAATTGCTTCAGATTGTGCAAAGTAATCCAACGCACGTTGATAATCACCTGTATTTTTATACACACGTGCCATGGTATTGTAAGCAATTCCGCATCTTTTATCGGGTATTGTTACATAAGAAATTAAACTGTCGTGATACTTTAGTGAATTGTTGTAATCTCTTTGAAACCAATAAAAGTTACCCAGATTGTAATAAGCTTTTGCGATTAGTTTCTTGTTTGGCTTTTCGAGTTGTTGTCGCAAACTTAGTTCTTTATGCAAAAAAGGAATGCCGCTTTTTCGATCTGCATTGTAGCACAACACTGCTATACGATAACAAACATTTGCAAACGCTTCTTTATCATCCGCTGTAGCGGGAAGTATCACTTTTTTAAAAATAGCAATCTTTTCTGTAGCGGGAATGGAAAGATTGTAGATAGAATCGTAGGTTATTTCTATTTGCGTTTGTGCAATTCCTTGCAGCATATAAAAAAGTATACCAATATATAGCAATCGTTTTTGGAAACTACAGATATTACTACGTATTGGTATACTCATTGTTGATCTTCTTTGCTAGAAGATCCTAAAATACTATAAATCTAAATAGGAAGCATATTTAATTTGATGTAAGCCGTCAGATTGTATTTTATCTATTAATATTTTATCATAAAAAACAGATAATTCCATGCTCGCATGATATTTTGAAGCTGCAAAACCTGTAGCTTTTGCACTCGAATATGACGAACCTGTTATTGATATTGGTGCTGCATCTGGCATTGTATAAAATGGAAGCCCGACACCTTTTACTGCAATATCTACAGATACTTGTCCGTAATTAGATAAAGATACTACAAGGTTTGGTGGTGTTGCATTATTTACAGCAGTCACTGCCAAAATGTTTCTTGTGGTATACGACGAAGGATAATGAGCTACTACATCATTATTAGCGCCTGTGTTTCCTGCGGAAGTCACAATTAATATACGTTGCTCTACTTCCTTGATATAATCACCAATAATGGTAGAAGCTGTTTCCGTCCATCCAAAGCTCATGTTGATAATATTCACGTCTTTTTTGATGAGATAACTTAATCCGCAGCCAACATTAAATAACGAACCATTCCCAGTAGCATCAAAAGCTTTTGCAGGTAGTATTTCGAAATTTGTTCCTGTATTTTCTAATTGTTGATATGCTAAGTAACTTACAATAGTTCCGTGTCCATTATCATCAATTGGCATATGATTATTATCGACAAAATTCCATCCAAAAAAATCTCCATCACAGTTCTCTTCATCCGAAGAACTGTTGTGTAAAAATGGTTGCTGAAATCCAAAATATGACGGATCAATTCCTGTGTCTAATACACCAATACATACATCCGCTTTTTGTGAATGTATTTTTGAAAGTATTTGTTGGTAGTGTATGGTTGTCGCTGCAGCTACTGTTGGTACTTGACTTGATATATTGATATTGAAATTAAAGTCAGCACCTTCCATTACCGGATCTTGCTCCATTGAACTTACACGTTCTTCGATGGTAGCACCTTCATAGATATCTTCTAAATCCCACGATTCAAGGTTTTTATCACCACAAGAACAAGTTTCATAAGCTACAACACCATAAGAAGCTCTTATGGCCGCTTTTTCTGTTATAGATAATCCTTCCGTAAACCGTATGACTACAGTTTCCGTTTGTTTGTTTGCAGCAGTACTTGAAGATTTTTGTATAGTGAATGCTTCAGAATTCATATCAAGACGTTCTGATTGGCAACTCATTAAACATATAATTAGACTAAAGTATAGTATTTTTTTCATGCTATAAAGATTTAGTTAGGAGAAAGATAATAAAGCCTATTTAAAAATATAGACTTACAGCTTATTCTGGGCTCCAAGAGCCAGCCAAAGTACCAGGTTCTGTAACGACACCGTCAGGACTTCCTATAACGCCGCCTTCTGGCAATAGTAACATACTTTTTATGAATAATCCGTTGTAACAAACTTTAAAAAAGATAGCTTCTCCATTATTATTTGCGGTTTCTTGTTGTTGTTCTTGCTCATAAGCCACAGCTTCATCAACACTTAAAGCACCGTCCATTAAAGCAATTGCCCACCAATCAGTACTATTTATTAAATCGTCTTCATCGTCACATTTAACCAATACTCCAGGAATTCCGTCATTAGGTCTTGTTGGATCTATTACAGGATTTGGATCTGCATAATATACAGATCTGCCAGGTATTTTGGTGAATTTGATTCGGTCAATCTGATTTCTTTTTACTGCTTTGTATTGTCCGTATTGCATCCAAATTCTCACTGCTTCTCTATTGTTAAGGTAGTAAGCATTTACGGTTCCCCAATGATTATCGTTATAGTCATTGGTATTGGACTGGTTTTTTTCTGTTAATGCCGTTGTTTCATTTACAACTTGTTGATCGTCTGTGCTACAGCTAAAAAATGCTAAGATTAGTAATACGAAAATGGTTTTTTTCATTGTAAGGTTAATTTTAAATCATATCCAACTTTGGTATTGCGTGTTGGATGTTAGACGCTGTTTTTTCATATAGAGTATTTTTAGCATCTTTGTTACGGTTTTTTATCAAAAAAAATAATCACACCTTTTTAAATGGCTGAAAACGAAGATAGTATTCGTAAATTTTTACAAGGAAATGCTGCTTTTATGCAACAACTGTATGTCAAAAATTATTACGGAGTTGAAACCTATGTGTTAAAAAATAGCGGAACGAAAGAACAAGCAAAGGATATTTTTCAGCATGGTTTATTGGTCTTATATACGTTACTAAAAAAGGAGAAATTACAGATTTCTTCCTTTGATAACTACCTATTTTCAGTTTGTAAAAACCTATGGATCAAGCAATCTTCTCGAAACAGCGTAACAAAACTTACTTCAGAGACTCTTATTGATGAACCTGTTGATTTGGCTCGCTTTCATATGGAGCAATTGCAATGGGATCTTTTTAAAGAGAAATTAGAATCATTGAAAGAAACTTGTAAAACTATTATTAAGTTGACTTTAGCCAAGGTTTCATACGCTGAGATTTCCAAAAGATTGAAGTATCCGAACGAGAATGCAGCGCGACAAAAAACATTTCGTTGTAAGACCAAATTATTTAAAATGATACAATCGGATCCTAGATTCAATAAATTAAAAAACAAGTAAGCATGGAAGATTTTCTTTGGGAATTAAAAACCGAACGCTTTTTGAAAGGTGAAATGACACCAGAAGAACTTCGTGTGTTTGAACAAGAACAACTTGATGATAACGAATTGAAAGCGTACGTAACAATGAGTATGCAGTTACAACAAGCTATGAGTGAAGATGATTGGCTTACGCATACAACTACAAACAGTCATTACGATACCGTTAAAAAATGGTATCAAGAAGACGATGTGCTTGAGTTTAAAGAGAAGATTAAACAACAGGCTACTACTGCTTTTGAGAAACCTAAAAAGCCTTTTACTTTACAAAAGTATTGGATTCCTATGGCTGCTGCTTTTGTGATGCTTTTTATAACAATTGTGTATCAATTGACAGCGCAACCTAGTTTGCAAGAACTGTATGCTACCTATGCTACTTGGAATGATACTCCTTCTTTTATCGTGCAAGATGAGAATACCACAAATACAAAAGAACAAATTGAGCTTTTGTACAACGATAAACAGTATGAGTTATGCATTGAAGCTGCTGATACTTTTTTGAGCACAGCTACTACCGACAGAACCAATGTATTGATTTACAAAGGTTTTTCCTTAGCACAATTAAATGCACACACAAAAGCACTGGAAGTATTTAAAATCATTTCCGAAAGCAATACCATTGATGCCAGCAAAGGTTTGTGGTACATGGCACTCATCTACTTAAAAACAGAAGATACCGAGAATTTACGAAAGACTTTACATACCATTACGGCTTCTCCAACAAATTATCAGTATGAAAAAGCCTTGGAGTTATTGGATGCTTTGGAGTAGTTTTTTGGGTTAAGTTTTATTTTTTTTATGATTCGTTGATTGGATTCATAAACTTCTTGACTAACTTCCCCAAACGTCACTTCGAGTGAATTTGTACGACAAATTTGTATCGAGAAGTACTTTGAAATATCTTTCTATTAATTGAAACACCAAACTTCTTGACCAACTTTCCTAAACGTCACTTCGAGTAAATTTGTACGACAAATTTGTATCGAGAAGTGCTTTGAAATACCTTGCTTATTGATTGAACCACCAAACTTCTCAACCAACTTCCCCAAACGTCACTTCGAGTGAATTTGTACAACAAATTTGTATCGAGAAGTACTTTGAAATACCTTTCTATCAATTGAACCACCAAATTTCTCAACTATAGTTAAAACGTTAACACTTCTCCATCTATAGGAATGAGTACTTTTTCCGAAAGCCCATGTTTTTCTAGTTCCGTTCGCAATCCTTTTCGAGTTGTTGGACAGTGATTGATAGCTTCTAAATGATTTGCAATTACTTTTTTAGGAGAGTTTCTAACAAACGTTAAAATATCATCCATCGTCATTAATACAGGGCTAAATAGATCAAATTGTGCACTTCCAGCAGCTACAACGGTAATTTCGGGTTTATTCAACTTCAAGACTTCATCTACTGCATTGGTATAAATTGTATCTGAGCTTATGTATATAGATAGTTGATTAGGCAATTCAATATAAAAACCCATTACATTTCCCATAGGTTTTGCTACAAATCCGTAACCATGCTTTGCAGGAATTCCTTCAATGGTTCCTCCTAAAAAAGAAGTTTGTTTTTTATAGGTAAGCGCATTTACAACCGTTAGCCCTTTCTTTTTTAATATTTTTTCATCTTTATAACTGCATGTTACAGGTATTGAGTTTTCTTTTAAGAAATCAATCGCCGCAGTATCCAAATGATCAGGATGTCTATGTGTGATTAGACAATGAGTAACTTTTTGTAAAATAGTATTACAAGAATCGGGAAGTGAGACAATAGGATTCTTTCTTGCTTTGGCTCTAAAAAATGTTAATGGCGGCATGATTCCTTTGGGTCCTAACATTGGGTCTACCAATATAACATCAGTGGTTGTTTCTATAACAAAAGTGGCATTTCTGAAATGGTGTATTTTTAACATGATAACGTGTTTTTCTATTGTTTACGCAAAGAAATTGCACGCTGACACCATTTGCATTGATTCAAATCAAGAAATGCGTTTTCTAATTCTGCTCAGTGTTTCTGGAGTGATGTTTAAATAGGAAGCAATGTGATATTGAGGAATTTTTTGCAGCCAATCTGGTTTGTAAATCAATAACTCTTTGTATAAATCTTCTGGAGTTTTAGTAATTCTATTGTATTCTAATAATTCTTTGTGTCGGAATAATTTTTGAAATGAAGCTTTTACAAACTCTTTTCCACAGGTATATTTTTCTAGATGCGATCTGAATTTAGCTTTATCAATCGTTAACAATTCTACTTCGGTTAAGCATTCTTGAAACTTTCGTGTTTTTGAATCATTATTAAACGCTAACAAGTCTGTAATAAACTGTGGTTTTGTGTAAAAGTTAATATTTGTCTCCTTATTTTTTGTCGCGTAATATTCTCTAATATTCCCATGATTTAGAAAGCGTAATTGATGCTCTAGTGTATCTTCATGAAGAATAATGCTTCCTTTTTGATAGTTTTTAACCGAAAAAGAATCAAACAGTTCTTGCAAACCTTCTTGATTTAAAGGATGCTCTGTTTCAAAAAAGATCGCTATTTCACGAAGAGACGACATGATATAATTATGAAACTGCAGTTAAAATCACCTCGCGCATTTTTGCACCTCTGCTTCTAACCTCTTCCGCTGTCCACGACATTTTAATTAAGCAAGAAATGTTACGCGCAATATAATGATCAGACTGATCGAAAGTTTTTGTGTCTAAATATTTCATTCCGTCTTTCACTTCTTGCGAAATAGGATATAATGATTTTAAGTCTTTTAAATGTTCCCATTTACGGATATAGTGCCAATTGTTGTCGTAGTAATGAAAACATACATCAATACCGTTTTCTTTGAAACCAGCCATTACTTTACGAGCGATGTCTAAATCTGGCATGAAGAAGTTTAAAAACGCATAGCTTTCTTCTCCGCCTTCTGGTACGGTTCTAAATGTGACTTCAGGAATATCAGCCAAAGCTTCACGCAATACTGTATAGTATTGCTTCTGAATGCTTAGAAATTCTGGTAAACGGCGTACTTGAGCCAATCCGACCGCAGCATTCAATTCAGAAATACGAAAGTTATAGCCTAAAAACGGATGTGTTTCTGCGCCTCTATCGCTTCCTATGTGATCGTGACCATGATCGCTATAATGATCAGCATTTGTTGAGTAATCTTTGTTATTTGTAATGATAGCGCCACCTTCTCCACAGGTCATTGTTTTTACAAAATCGAACGAAAAACAACCTACATCTCCAATACTTCCTAGTGCTTTTCCTTTGTACGTTCCGCCTATGGCTTGACACGCATCTTCTACTAAAATCAAGTTGTGTTCATCACAAATAGCTTTGATAGCATCTAGGTTTGCCATACTTCCGCACATGTGTACAGGCATGATTGCTTTTGTTTTTGACGTAATTGCTTTTCTGATAGCTTCAGGATCTAAAGTAAGTGTATCATCAATATCTACTAATACAGGAATTGCTCCTAACATCATGATGGCTTCAAAACTGGCTACAAAGGTAAAGGTTGGCATTATCACCTCATCACCAGCACCAATTCCTGTAATCGCTAAAGCTACAGAAACTGCAGCAGTTCCGCTAGATACTAATTGCGCATGATTTACATTAAATTGCGTTTCTAACGCACGTTCTAATTCTTTTGCCTTCCAATGTCCGTTACGCATTCCATCAAAGCCATAACGCATCAATACTCCGCTATCAAGTACATCATGTACTTCTTTGCGTTCTGCATCACTAAATAATTCAAATCCTGGCATAGTCTATATTTTTCTAATTATGTATGCTATCAATTTTTATCATCATTACACAGAGAATCTCTTATTTCTTAGCTAATGATAAAAAGAAAAAACCTCTTTTCCTTACTCACAAAAGTATAGAAAAGAGGTTATTTTTTATGTAAAACTTATTAATAGTTTTTCATTATTTTTTCAAGGAACTTATAATGTCTCGACGTATCACGCATCATATTGTATGACATGATATTGTCTAATTCTTTCCCATTGTGATTTACCGCCACAATATTTGGAAACTTGTTTTTCTTGTTATATTTCTTAGCCAGTTTTTTGTTTTGCTGACGTTCTTCCTCAGTAATGATATCAATACGTCTTGGAAAGTCTGCCATAACTAAAACAAAATCTTTGGCTTTTTCTTTGAATTTTTCTGTGTAGAAGAAATCTTCTTTCAACATTTTACAAGGTGGACACCAGTCGCTTCCCGTAAAATAGATAAGAATTGGCTTCTTTTCTTTCTTGGCAACTTTTTTGGCTTCTTCAAAATCTGTAAGCCAATTTAACTTTACTCCTTCCTGTGCTAAGGCAGAAAACCCAATAAAAAATACGGCTAAAAAAAGTAATTTCTTCATGTGTATACGGTGTTAAGGTACTAGACAAATATATATGTTTCTTGCTTTAAAACAATAATCTTGCCAAAATATTACAATTCCAATACACTTTCTTCAACAGACTTACGTACTTTTTTGAAATCAGAAAACATATCATCTTCTGCTCTGTAACCAACTGGCAATACTAATACCGAAGAAAGTCCGTGCGCATCCAATCCTAAAATTTCATTATATTTTTCTGGTACAAATCCTTCCATTGGGCAGGCATCTATTTGTTCCGCACCACAAACCGTCAATAAGTTTCCTAAAGCAATGTACGCTTGTTTAGAAGACCATGTTTTTAGTTCTTCTTGCGTTTTGTCTTTAAAAGAGTTTTTCATGAAATCTTTAAAAGGTGCTAAAATTTCATCTGGTGTATTACGAATGGCTTTTACACGATCAAAGTATCCGTCTATATAGGCTTCATCTACTGTATTTTCTATACAAATTACCAATAAGTGAGAAGCATCTGCTACTTGACGCTGGTTCCATGAATGTTCTACTAATTGCTCTTGCAGTTCTTTGTTTTTGATTACGACCAAACGAATAGGTTGTAATCCGTAAGAAGTCGCTGTTAGGTTAAACGCTTCTTTTAATGTATGTACTTGATTGTCATCTAAAAAACGAGTTGCATCAAATTTTTTCGTTGCATATCTCCATTTTAAACTATCTAATATTTGCATATGTTTTATCTTTGATTCAATTAATTGTTCTAAACAAAAATACGCAATACAAATAGGGAAAAGTTACTGTTTCCTATAAATTAAATTAATCGCCTTATAAACAAAATACAACCTTCATGGATACACATATAGCAACCCGTATAGAAAGTTCTGAAACTCATATCTTTAAAGCAGTTTTCCCCAATACAACCAATCATTACGACACGCTGTTTGGTGGAACAGCATTACAATTAATGGACGAAGCGTCTTTTATTTGTGCAACTCGATTTAGCAGAAAAAAAGTAGTTACCGTTTCTACTGATAAAATTGACTTTACGGAACCTATTCCGCAAGGAACGCTGGTAGAACTTGTTGCCAAAGTAGTAAAAGTAGGAAATACGAGTTGTGTAGTACAGGTAGATATTTTTAGAGAGAATATGTATAAAGATGGTCGTAAGAAAGCGGTAACTGGCTTTTTTACTTTCGTTGCTATTGATGATCAAAAGAATCCTATTAAGATTATTGATACTGTAGCCTAGTTATTATTCAAGCTCTAAACAAAATATATAACAAACAAAAAAAGCTTCACTACACAGTGAAGCTTTTTTTGTTGCGGAGAAAGAGGGATTAACCACTTAGGACTTAGTAATAAGGCTAACAGGCTTTTAAGAAATTCTATAATACTATGTATGCCTAAAACTATGCCTTTTTTATAATTTACACCTCAATATATTTCTTATCTAGAACCATTAATTTTAGTTGATTATTTTTAAAATTATGTTCTATTATTAAATGCTTCTTTGGGTCTTTCCAAGTTTTAGTTAATTTATCATTTTTTGAAACTAATACTTGCCTGCTGTATTTCTTTTCTAATTCTGTTGCTAAATATATAAAATCTTGAACTTGATTTTTTGATTTAAAAATTATCTCTACTTTAAAAAGTATATCTAAATTAAAATACAGATGTATATCCTGTATTTCTATACCAAATAACTCTTTAATATCTTTCTTAAAATAGATAAATTGGTCATAAGATATTTTAAAACTTAAATTTATTGGTTCTAAATCAAACTCCCAATTTTCATACTGCATACCTATTTGAAAAGGTATAAAATCTATTTTCATATTGATTGACTTTTAGGCATAAAAAAACCACCCTATAAATGAGTGGTCTTTGATGTTGTATTTTTAGTAGAATATTATCTGCTTATTTTTCTTTCTATCTCTTGTCTTTTTTCAGGATATAAATCTTTAACATAATAGGCTTCATAGTAAGCTTTATAAAATGCTATAATCATTCTAAAATCTTCTTTATTTATATCAATTTCAAAACTACTATTTGGAATATTTGTAATGGATAAATACTCCTTATTTTCTTCTACATATTCATAAATAAACTCATGTAATTGCTCCCACAAATAGTAATATTTAATAGTCCAATCTCTGCAATGCTCATCTACACAAACCATAAAAGAATAATAATCAAAAGCCATAAAGCAAACATCACTTAGCCTATGAATCTGTGTAATGTTATCTAAGGTATTATAAAAACCAATAAATGTTTTGAACTCTACTTTTTTATTACAATACTCTGGTTTTGACAAGCAATCTATTGGAAAGTTTTCATCTTCTAAAACCTTACAATTATCACATAAAGAACTATATGTACCAGTAATCAATTTAAAGAGGTCATAATACTTCATCAACCACCATTCTATTTGGGCTATTGAATAAACACTATTTCTTTGTTTAATATTTTTAAGGTCTTTATATGAAGATTTGATTGATTTATTCACTATCCTTTTTATTCAAATAAAGATATGATACACCAGTAGTTATAATAAATGAAGCTACACCTATAATATAATTGAAATTAAAATACTTGTTTAAGTGTTTGCTTAATCCCTTTTCTATATAATATTCTTGAGATACAACTAATCCTTTTTTTATTAAGTATTTTGTATCACCAAATAAATAACCAAAACATAAGCCAACTAAAACCCCTAGTATTATAGAGAAAGTTATAATGTCTTTTGAGTTCATCCTTTTGAAGTAGTTTATAGTTTTCTCTTTGAAATTAATTACTATGTGATAGTTTCTTAAATCTTTAATTTTGATTTTTCTTAGTTTTTTGAACCCTTTAATTAATAGTTTCAATAAAGCAAAACCAATCATTATAGAAATCAATACAACTAAATTTTTTACAAATGACTTACCATAAGCATCCCAAAAACTAACATCTTCCATAACCTTACTATTAGGTTTATTTGTTTGTGCTTTTAATAATACATCTTGCTCTATAAGAGTTTTTTCCATTTCTATTTTATTAAGAAAATCTTGGGAAAAAGAATTAATATCTTCTAGTGAAATACCTTGATTAACTAAACTATCTATATAACTAGGGTCATTCTCTAATTTTATGAAGTCAATTAAATTGTCTAAACTGTTTCTTTTATCTTTAAATAAAGAACTGTTTTGTTTTAGATATTCCCAACTAATTGGTTTTTGAGACTCTAAATAGTCTGGTTTATTTTCTCTACCTAAACCTTGTGCTTTAACTGAAAAGAACAAGAGTACAAATAAAAATGTTGTCACTAATTTAACTAGTTTCATAATTGTTCTCTATTCAAAATCAGATAAATAATAAGCTCCTTCATAATACCAGTCTGGTGTATGAAATTCCCATACTTGAGAATTAATTTTAACATAACCTTTAATTACTTGCTGGCTACCTTGAATTTCTAAATAGAAATGATTTGTATAATTTGGTAGTGTAAAATTCACACTAGTTTCATCATTATACTCTAATACATCATCATATTCATAAGTTAAATCTTTATCAACAGGATGAACTTTCATATATGATGCACTTCCTTCTGTTAATACAATTTCAACATTCTTTAAACTTGAATTATTGGAATCATCATCACTAGAACAAGCCATCATTGAAAAAATAGCTATTAATACTAAAAAACTCTGTTTCATATTTTAATTTTTGATTGATTACAATATTACACTTGTCATATATGGCATTAAAGAAAACAAATATATGTAATAATCTTGTCAATAATGACAAGTCAAGAAGAGATACAGCTTAAAAAACTTAAAGATAATTTACTGATTACTTTAGGGGAAAGGGTTCAACAACTAAGGGAATCCAAAGGGTTATCTCAAGTTGATTTGGCTAGTAAAATGATTGGTAAATTTGATACTACCAACATTTCAAGAATAGAATCAGGTAGAACTAATCCTACTATTTTTACTCTTTTTAGAATATCAGAAGCCTTAGAAATATCTTTAAATGAGGTATTGGTATTTGAAACTCCAAAGTAATTTTTAGCTATTAATACCTATCTGTAATAGTATTCATTTTTAAAATGAAGCAGTAAATAGCTATATGTAACCTCTACTGCTCATACACTTTATTTTTGATCTTGGTACATTACAGGTCTTTAAAATACCAGTACTCAAATTAAAATATCACTAAGAAATCAGATGTACCAAAACCAAATTAAAAGAGTATATAATCCAAAATCTACTGTGAAACTAAATAGGACTTTACAGTAAAAAATGGATTTTTATGTACCAATACACAATTTAATAATACTCATCATTTGATTTTCTTAATGGTACTTGAAAAACTACACTTTTTCCATAGTACTATATAGAGAAAAGGAAAATATGTAGTTTTTATAATAGCCCATTATCAGCAAAACTGTAATAATCATTCTTTGAAATAATTAAGTGGTCTAATAATACAATATCCACATATTTACAGGCTTTCTTAACTTTTTTTGTAATTTGAATATCTGCTTTACTTGGTTTTAAATTCCCACTTGGATGATTATGTATTAAAGCTATACCACTTGCTAAACATTTTAAGGTTACACTTAGTAGCAATTTAATATCTAACACAGTACCAGATATTCCTCCTTTTGAGAGTTCATAAATACCTAACACTTCATTGGCTCTATTAAGTAGCAATACCTTAATTTCTTCTTGCATTTCCATAGTATCAATATTCCAATACTGTAAAGCTATTTTATACAGAGTGTTACTATCTTGAATTTTAACTCTATTATTATTTGGCAAATTATAAGACACTTTAATTTCTGCTACTTTCATCATAAAAAAGAATTAAATACAGGCATTACACTATTGGTAAAACCTGTATTAGTTATGTTATTGAGCATATTCCAATACACCATTTTGGCTAAACTGCTCAACTTTAGGCTGAAATTTTTCAATAGCTTTTGGAGTTTGTACTTCTTTTGGTTTTACAGTATTTTCTTCTTGAGAATACACCCATCTATGAGATAAGATAATTTCTTCTCCTGTTTCTTTTACTGTGTATGCAAAAGGCTCACATTCTTCTTTAATAATACAGCCTTTCATTTCTGTACCAATTAATGCTGAACAAGTTTGCTCATCAAATGTAGAAGGAATAAATGCTCTTTTTGCTGTTGCATAGAAATTGCCAGTAGTTTGGCTCATTACCATATCAATACCTCCTTGCAGTTCTAAAACATAGAATGATGTACCATCTTCTTTGAGTCTTTCTTTGTAATTAATAATTCTAACCATAGTTTCTTGAATTTTTGAGTTGAAAAAACCACTAGAAACATCAATCTTCTTCTGATAAAAATCACAGCTTTCACCTTGAATCTTTATTGCAGGCAGAAAAATTTGTTTTCTATATAATGTGGCAGGGGGATGTTCCCTCCTGTAAATGGGTGGGGGTGTTTAGGTCAGGTGGTTCACTCTTGAATTACTAATTGTCAGTTTTTTATTATAAAATTTAAAATAAATTACTATATTTGACAAATATTGACAAGTTAAATTAATGCAAGTTATGGATTTAGGTAGTTTAATAAAGAATGAAAGAGAAAAAAAAGATTTACTTATGAGACAATTGGCTTCAATTATTGATGTTGATACTTCAATGATAAGTAAAATTGAAAATGGCTATAGAAACCCTACTAAAGAACAAATTAATAAGATTGCATCTGCATTAGAAATAGATAACAAAATGCTTTTATCTACATGGTATGCTGAAAAGATTTATCAAGACATAAGAGATGAAGATAAAGCATTAGAAATATTAAAATTAGTAGAAAAAAGAATAAAAGAATGAGAGAGGGAATTCACATACCAAATATTTTAATTGAACAAATAAAAAAAGGAGAAGTAGTTCTATTTTTAGGTGCTGGGGCTTCATTTGATTCTTTACACCCAGAAAAAAAGGAAATTCCATCAGCTAAAGGATTAGCTAATTTAATAGCTTGTGATTATTTAAAAGATGAATCACTCAAAGATTATGATTTAAGTTATATTTCAGAAATAGCTATTTCTGAAACAGATTTATTTAGATTTCAAACATTTATAAAGGGTGTGTTTGAGGATTTTAAACCTAATGATTTTCATTCCAATATAGCTTTATATAGTTGGAAATCAATATTCACTACAAACTATGATTTAATTGTAGAAAGAGCTTATGAAAACTCTAATAGCCATCAAGACTTAGCTTCTGTATATAAAAATACCCCAGTACAAAATATTTTTAAAACAGAATACACTCTTCCATATTACAAATTACATGGTTGTATAACAAATATAAATGATGAAAAGACACCTTTAATACTTACAATTGAACAATATATTAGTCATTTAGAAAATAGAGATAGGTTGTTTAAAAAGCTTTATGAATTAGCTAGTGATTTCCCTATTCTCTTTGTTGGCTATGGCTATCAAGATCATAACATTAGACATTTATTGAGTGATATTAAAAAGAATATTAAGGTATCACCTAGAAATTATTACATAAAACCTATAAACAATGATGTAGAAAAAAGACTATTAGAGACAAAACATAATTTAACTGTAATTAATAGTACATTCTCTGATTTTATTAATGAACTTAAAAATAAAATTGATAACAATACTCTTAATTTATCTAAAGCTTTAACAGAGGAAGAACTTCCTATTTATAGTCATTTTATTACATCAAAACCAACAAAAGATAATAAACAATTTTTAAACTTTATTAATAATGAAATTGAATTTGTTCATAGAAATATAAGTATTGAAAATTCAATGCCAAAAGATTTTTTTAAAGGCTACATTCAAGGTTGGGAGCCAATTATTAAAAATTGGGCTATTGAAAGAGATATAACTGATAGTATAATTCTAGAAAGTATTATTGATAATGATGTAAGTACTTCTGATGAGCAATTTTTATTTGTTATCAATGGAAATGCAGGTTCTGGAAAGTCTGTTCTGTTAAGGAAAATAGCATGGGAAGCATCAATTTCATTTAACAAACTCTGTATTTGGTATAAAAAAGGAGTCTTTATTAAACCAGAATTGTTATTTGAACTTTATGAATACACTAAAGAAAGAATATATATTTATATTGAGAATTGTGTTTCCTACAGTATTGAACTTGAAGAAATTTTAAATAAAGCTCAGAAAAAGAAAATACCAATTACAATAATTGCAACAGAAAGAACAAATAGTTGGGCTGCTTATAATGGGAATCTATTAAATTATCTGTATAAAGATTATCTATTAGGTTACTTAAAACCAAAAGAAGTTGATAGTCTTATTTCTAAACTTGAAATGTATAACTGTTTAGGTTATTTAGAGAAAAAAAATAAAACAGAAAGGCTTAAAGAATTAGAATATAAATCAGGTAGAGAGCTATTAGTTGCATTATATGAATCTACATTAGGCAAACCTTTTGAAGAAATAATTTATGATGAATATAATAAAATTAATAATGACAGGGCAAAATCTGTATATATAACAATCTCACTTTTACATCTATTAGGTTCACATGCAAGAGCTGGATTGATTTCAAGAATACATGGTATTACTTTTTCAGAGTTTAAAGAGAAATTCTTTATCCCCTTAAAATCTATAATATTTACTCATAGAAATTATAGAATTAATGATGATGTTTATACCACCAGACACAAGACTATTGCAGAAATAGTATTTAACAGAGTAATTCAAGATGAAGATGAAAGGTTTGATGAATATATTAGAGTTTTGTCCTGTTTAGATATTGATTATGAGAGTGATAGACATGCATTTATTTCAATGACTAAAGCTTCTAACTTGAAAACATTATTCTCTAATAAAAGTAAGATTAGAAAAATTTATGAAAAAGCTAAAGAAAATGTTTCAAATAATGCTAAATTAATTCAGCAAGAAGCCATTTTTGAAATGAAAGAAGGAGATATTGATAAATCAGAAAAACTCCTTGAAAATGCTAAAAAAATTGATGCAAAAGACAATAGTTTAAATCATTCATTAGCAGAAATACTTTATAATAGAGCAATAAAAACAGTAAATATTATTGAAAAGAAATATTATTTAGATGAATGTATAAAAAAATGTAAAGACATTTTAAATAATAAATCATCATATCCATATCATACATTGTCAAAAAGCTACCTAGAACAAATAAAAATACTGCTTGAAGAAGATGAAGTAGACCCCCCAACTTATGAAAGGCTAATTAATAATTTTGAAAAGTACTTAAACATAGCTAAGGCATTGTTTCCAGATGAGGATTTTATAAAAGAAATAGAGTCAAAATTTAAAGAACTCCTTGATGATAAACCTAAGGCTATTTCTATTTTAAAAGAAGCATTTAAAAATAATCCTAACAGTAAATACTTAACATTAAGGTTGGCTAACTTATATTTAAAAGAGAATGACCTTAATTCAGCAAAAAACACACTAGAAAAGAGTTTAAGTGAAAATCCAAATGACAAAGATGTAAATAGTCTTTACAGTTATGTATATTCAGAATTAAATCCAGAAGATTTTACTAATATAAAATATTATTGCAGAAAATCTTTTTTAAAAGGTGATAGTAACTTTTATGAACAATTTTGGTATGCAAGAGCATGCTTCTTAAATGGAGATATTGATGAAGCCAAATCTTATTTTGATAAACTAAAGAAAGTTAAAACTAATCCTAGTATTAAAGCTAAATTGAGAGGTATAGTTAAAAATAAAAACCATGAAACAATAAGATTTCAAGGTACTATTTCAGCTTTTTTTAGAGCTGACAATTATGGCTATATAAAATCAGACAATTTTAAGCAAGATATTTATTTTAAATCTACAACTCCATTTGGAGTTAATGATAGAGTAAGTTTTGAATTAAACTTTAATTACTATGGAAATATAGGAACAAATCTAAAAAAATCAAATTATTAACAGTTTGAAAACTTACAAATGCAAAAAACAGTTGATTTCTATTTTAACATTTTCAAGAAAAAGGGATTGTTTAAATTATTTACTGGTTTAGAAAAGGATTTGAGTTCACAATACAATAAATTAATCAACAATAAGCTAAGTTCTAATATCAATTTAATTGAAGAATTTTACCTTAATGTTTTTACAGGAATTAACAATGAGTCTTATGATATATCTTGGTCTATTCCAAAAGCTGAAAAGTTAATTAAAGACAATAAAATATCTAGTGTAGATATAAATATAAGTCATCTTTATTCTGATGTAAACAACCTTGAACAACAAAAACTACAACATTATCAAAATATAGATGTTGATTTATTTGAGCCTATTATTGTTTCCTATTATGAACCAATAAAAAAACTAATTGTAATTGATGGAAATCATAGAGTATATTGGTCTAATGTAAAAGGTAAAAAGAATATTAAAGCATTTATTTTAAGTCCTTTTTCAAATCCAGAAATAATGAATGAGAAAAATTTTCAGTTATATGTATTTCATCATAACTTAGTAAATCTAATTAATTTATGCTGTAATCCTTTAGATTGGAAATTTGAAGCTAATAAAAGTTTAAATTGGAATACATATTATGGTGATGTAAAATTTAAAAATCTATTTTTCAATAAATTAAAAATGATAATAAAAAAGCCCTATCTGCCTAAGGCAAAATAGGGCATCCATCAACTCAAAAACCAAGAGTGGTTAGAATTTCCACTAATGGCATTTTTAAGTCCATTTGTAAATTCAAAAGCATTAGAATTTCTATCAAGAAATGTATCTATATATGAAGATTTATTGGCAGAAGTAAACAAATTATACACATTCCAAAGATTGATATTACCTTGCTCATTTCTGCAAAAAGATTCATCTAAATAATAATCTTTAGCAATGGTGCTTATTTGACCATCATTTAGTAAAAAATTAGGCAATATCATTTTTTCCTTTTTTGGTAAATAATGATATAATCTGCTTTTACCAATAAGCTGTGCAAATTGCTGTTCAGTTAAACTGTAATTAGGTAATTGTTGCATCTGTTCTAAATGCTTTTCAGCAGAATACCCTTGAATAAGCTCTAATATTTTAGACCTTAATTCTTGATAATTTCTTACCCTCATTTCAGCAGAAAAACCATCTGTAGAAACACATAAATTACAACACACCATATTCTGAAAACCAATAAAAAACTTAAATTTTTCTATTGATTTTTTAGAGTATAAATTCTCATGATTATAAGCCCTTACACCACCAGCAATAAGAGATAGTTTATTTCCATTAATATCTTCTGTAATACTTGGTATCCTTATTACAAAAGCCATTCTTTCAAAATACTGTGTCCTCTCATGAGCCAATAAATCCTTTGCAGATTTATGTATAGCATCTGGTATTCTACCTTTTATTTGGTGGCTTACCCTAATTTCAGGACTATCAATTTGATGATGGTTAAATACAGTACTTACACAATCTTGAGCAATATCTATAAACTCTTGATGTGCTATAGTTTTCTCATTATCTTTAGAAAATACTGGTATAATACAATCATTTTTCAATTCTCTTAATAACACCTTTTGTGTATTAGCTTCTATAAATGGTTTTTGCTCAAATTTAAGAGGTTGATTAATACTGCTTTCTATTTCTAAATTCTGTAATGTACCAGGATGGATTATAAAGTTATTATCCTTTATTGGTGGTACTGGTACATTAGAATTTTTATTGTTGGTTACTCTTATTAACTCCATTGCTACTAAAATTTTGAGGATTAACTAATTGTTCTAATTGTAATTTCTTGGTTTGAAACTGTGGTTGTAAATTCTTCTGAAATTCTGGATTTTCATTATACAGTTTTGTAAGTTCTGATATTGATAATGCAGAGTTTATTTTATCTACAATATCTTTTACAGTTACTGGTTTAGAATTACACCAATTTAATAATCTTTCTCCTGTTTTGGAGGTAATTACAAACTCTGGTTTATTCATAAATAGTCCTGTTCTGTCTTTAGATGCTTTAGCTAAATGTTGGTCATTTACCAATTCAAAATTTACAGTCAGTTCATATTCAAAACCCTCTCTTGTAATTTCCTTTGTACCATGCTTTATAACTTGTGTTCTACCATTAGAACCAACATCTAGTGAATAATCAATTTTTCTCCTGGTGGTTGTAATAATATGACAAGTGGATTGTAATATCTTATCAATAAAGCTTTGATGCATTGGGGTTACTTTAGCCCAATCTTGAAATCTGCCACCATATTTAGCATGAATATCTAAACAACCACCTGTACCATTCCATTCATGGGTAATACTATCAATGATAATAACCTCTATATTGGCTTTTTCACACACTTCTATAGCTTCAATATATCTTTCTGGACTGTAAGGTGCTTTTAAGTCTAAAACATTAAAATTCCCTAAATCTGAGTATAAAGAAGCACTACTATTTTCTGTATCTATAACTGCTATCTTATTCCAGTCTTGTGTCATACCATAGGCTAGTAATAAAGCTGAATGTGTTTTACCAAATCCTGATGCTCCAGATATACCTAATCTGAGTTTTACATTTTGTCTTTTACTTTGTTTTAATTGCATAATTATTTTATTTAATGGTTAATATTTTAATTTATTAATGGTCATTGGAAATGAAAAAAGGTTAATCTCAAACTGAAATTAACCTTTAATACAAATGTGTTTTTATGTTAGAATTTAAACTACACTTTTTCCCTTTCTTATATATAGTAATAGGAAAAAATGTAGTTTTTTATAAAGTTTCATCTGGTGGTGGTTTGTAAAGTAAGTTACAGGTATTATTCCAATTAAGAGTCTTTAATTTATACCCACTCCAAGGTTTCTTCTTTAAAGTAGTCCTAATATAAGAACCCTCAAAAACTGCTTCTATGAGTAATTTATATATAGATTCACACCCTTTTAATTCAGTTTTAATTTTACCAAATGTATTTTCAAAAGAGAAAAAAGGTTGGCTTAAAAACTCATCTTCTTTTCTAAGTTTTTTGAGTATTTCAAAAACTTCTTTTTCTTTGAATTCTTTTTTGAATTTTTTAGTAGGCTTATTTGGAACCCTAAATTTTTCATTTTTTTCAACCTCTATTAATTGGGTTAATTCATATAAAACCTTGAATAACCTTATTCTTTCTATATTATATTCAGAAATATAATTTTCTGGAAAATCTTCTATTTTATATATGGATGAAAAATATATAGATGATTTAATATAGTTATGGTATAAGCTTTTTTTGTGGTTAAAATTAATTTTATTTAACCCCTTAAACTCTTCTGCATCTAGTATTAAACCTAAAAATATTAAATAAACAGTATTTAATTGGCTATCTATTGATTTTTTATTGTCAATATATACAATTTTAGTTTTAAGGTACTCTTTAAAATATTCATGCAACTCATATTTTGAAAGATTTATTGAATTATTTTCTCCCTCTACTAATGAATCTAAAAATTTGACCTCCTTGTCATAAAATTTCTTAATATCCACATATAAGTTTGAAGAACTAAAATAGATTTTAATAATATTAGAAATACTCTTCAAATTACAATTTAAAAATTGATTACAAGCAGAAGCCCAAAGTATATAACTTGCTAAATCACCACCAAAATATTTTTGAGTTAAGATTCTCTCTCCTTTATCAAGAATATAAATTTCTCTTGATGGATAATATAGTCTATTTAAGCCCTCTCTTTTATATTTTGCAATGATTGATTTAGCCTTTTTTACTTGGTATAATGATTCATTATACAACTTAGTTAAATCTTTATCTTGCTCATTAACATTTGAATATGAAACATAGTCTTTGTATCCTGATTTATATTGCTCAAAGGCTTCAAATAATATTTCATTTTGAGGCTCAGAATAAGGTAAGGAGTCTAAATGTATTCCTGTTGGCTGTGCTAAAAATATATGAATATCTCCTTTTTTTCTTTGTCTTGCTAATGCTTGAATAACACTACTCATTCCACTAGAAAACACTCCTTTGTTATTAAAATAATCTATAAAAGCATCTTTTGGCAAGATTACAATATAAGTATGATTTTCTTTTTCAATATTAACACCTGTGGTAAAATTTGTGCCTATATTAATTTTAGTTGAATCATATTTTTTATTAGCCTTTGACTTATCAAAAATATCAGAATAACACCTATTAATTTCTTCTTCAATGGCATATAGATAATAGTTTATTTCTTTTCCTTTTAGTTGATTGTCTGTAACTGGTTTACTTAGAAAAGTTTTTATCAGATTTTTAGAGTAAACCATCATATCAAAAGAATCTCTATCCTTTAGGAGTTGTTTTACAAGCAGTAATAAGCCTTCATCTTTTTCTACTTTTGAGCCTGAGAAAAAATGTAGATGTAAATCACTTTGTTTTTTGGGTATTCTTTTCCTTTCAGACTCAATAATGAAGATGTTTCTTTTTGTGAACTCTGATAAGTATTTTATTACTTCTTTTGATGCTTCATTAAATGTAGCACTAATAATATAGTTCTTAAATACTAGACCTTGAAAATTCCATAACCTATAAATAAATTCTTCTTTAAAATTATGAATTGCAGCATGTATTTCATCAAAAATAATTACTATTTTTTTATTTGATTTCTCACAATAATTTTGAAGATTTTTAAAGTAATTTACTCTTTTTTGAGATGGTAATGGTGCTTCTTCTCCTGGATTCCCTAATAATGAATTTACAGTAAGAATATGAACCTTGTAGTCTTTTTTGCTCTCTCTTATAACATCTTCATCATTAACTGCTCCAAATATAAAATTCTTACTAACCCTCTTCTTTTCTTCTTTATATTTTTCATCTAATTCAAGAATATTGAAAATTTCATTTTCTGGTATATTTTCCTCACAATCTTTTACATATTGCTCAATCAAGTTTTTATATGGAACTGCTATAATCACAATAAATCTACCATCAGAAACATATTTATTAACCATTTTGATGATGGTTCTAGATTTACCTTGACCAACACCTGCATTGATAATTGTAGTATTACAATTTTCAAAATCTTCTACTAATATAGGTTCTAATTTTTCTCCTATATAGCCATCATCATTAGGCTCAATTATTTTCTTTTCTGGTACATTATAATATTTAGAATCAAAATCAGTAGGATTAATTTCTTTAAACTCAATAGGTGTATCTTGGAAATGTATATTTGGTAAACTCATAAATTATAAAACTGTGTTGCTAATGTAAAACAACACAGTTTTAAATCTTACTTTTTATTTAGTTTTTTACTTAATGCCTTCATTTGCTCACTTACTTTTTTCTGTACCACCTTACCATAACTTTCTTCTGTAATACTCATTTTTGAATGCCCTAATAATTTAGAAACTATCTCCATAGGAACATCATTATATAGTAGTACAGTAGTTGCAAATGTTTTTCTTGCTATGTGATGAGTAAGATTTTTAGTAATACCTATCAATTCAGCTATTTCTTTTAAATAAGAATTAAACTTTTGATTTGAAATTATTGGTAATACAGAATCTTTAGATTTATATTTTTCAAGAATAGTTTTAGCAGTAGGTAGAAGTGGTACAGAAATCATTTTATCAGTTTTCTGTCTTTTCATTTGTATCCATAAATTACCATCAAAGTTTTCAATTATATACTTATGCTCTAAGTTTGCCATTTCTTTATAGGCTAATCCTGTATAACAACAGAAAACAAACATATCCTTAACCTGTTGTAATCTTTCTTGTTTAAATTGATGATTTTCTAGTTTTTCAAGTTCATTAACAGTAAGGTAAATAATTTCCTTTTTATATCTTTTTGCTTTAAACAACATAAAAGGGTCTTTTGCTAAATAATTCATTGAAATGCCTAACCTAATCATCTTCCTAAACCTTTGAATACTTTTGTATATAGTAGAAGTTTTAAACTTCTTTTCTGTTTGTAAGTAATATTCAAAATCATACAAAAATTGCTCATTTAAGTCCTTTATTAAATAGTCTTTCTTTTTATATTTTGACTGTAAAAAGGCTGTAATATGGTTTTGGGTTTGATGATATTTTTCCCAAGAAGTAAAAGTAGTTTCAATGTCTATCAACTTTTTCATTCTGTTATTATGATAAGTCATAATATCCTGTAAAGTCTTTTCTTCTTTTGGTTTACCTCCTTTGTACTGAATGTGTATATCATTTACATTAAAATCATTTCCTTGCATCTGGAGTAATAAAAAAGCCTGATTAACTTTTTGTTTTATCAGGCTTAGTTGTGAGTTTTTATAACTGCTATTATCTTCTGTAGGTTTTATAACTTTAGATTTGTTATCCCAAAAATCTGGATTTACAAAAATTCCAGTAGCAAATTGCTTTCTCTTTTGACAGTATGTAATTCTACAAAACAAAGGTGCTTTTCCATCCTGTCTTATTCTGTTTAAAGCAATAACAAACAGAATACTAATTTTATATTGATTCATAATTTTAAAAGTTTAGAGGTTGATACCTTTTTGATTTGAATGATACCTTTTATGACACCCTTTTTGAAATAATAGAGTAGAAATTAAAAAATGAAGTAATTGCAATTCCTCTCTAAACCCTTGAATTATATAGATATAAAAAAACCTCTACATTTCTGTAAAGGTTTTTGCGGAGAAAGAGGGATTCGAACCCCCGGACCTGTTACAGTCAACAGTTTTCAAGACTGCCGCATTCGACCACTCTGCCATTTCTCCGAGTGTCTCATCAGGTATTTCCTGATTGCGGATGCAAATATAGAAACCTTTTTTAATTTTGAAAACAAAATCAGAGGTTTTTTTGAGACTTTTTTTATTTCCGTTAGTAATCAATTGTATTTGTTTGGGTTATCTATTCTCTAAAAATAACTTTATTAAAAATGCACAGTGTATATTTTACTCCATAATCGAAATATTTTTCATTGTTTCTATACAATGCTTCATGGGCTAGCCTCAAAGTCGTTGACTACTTGACTATCAATATATCACCATACTTCTTTGAAGTGCGTGTGCATACACATACCAATTTGCATCTTAAAATGGTGTGAAACCGTACCGAAATGCGTTGCTATTTACATACTTTTAAATTATTAAAACCATAAATTTATTATTATGAAAAAGCAAAGTTTAAAAACACTAAGGTTAAACAAAAAGGCAATTTCTTCTTTTGATTCTTCTAAAGTAAAAGGAGGATATTCACATTCTAACATGCAGAATGGAACAAGAGAACATTGTTGTTATCCTTTGTAGAAAGCAAAAAGCGAACTCTGAGGAGTTCGCTTTTTTTATCATACTATCTAATTCAAAATAATATAGACAATAAAAATATTAGCGTTCATTTCTATTCGTCAAATTATAGGTAATGGATAAAAAGAAAGAGGTCTTAAATACTTTCTCGGTAACATTGCCCAAATCAAAATCGGCAGTAGTATATTCATTCCCTACTATAAACTCTGATTCTTTTAGGCGTTCAACATTCAAAAAGCTTAATCCCGCATTTAGCATTACTTTTTGCTGTTTTCCCATTACCAATGTAACACCTGTGTAAAAACTTAGATTAGCGTCTTCTATACTTTGAAAACCAGCACCAACACCAAATAATCCTCCCCATGAAGTTCCTTTACCCGATCTGTCGTAAATATGCATAAACGCTCCTACTCCTGGGTTTAAAGCATTGTTATTATCTCTTTCTCGTAAAACAGACATTCCTGCTGTTTCGCTATCTTCTAAGAAGAAAACCTCATCTTGTGCTCCTTTTCCAAAAGCAAATACGGGTCCTACACTAAAATCTACTTTTAGTCCTCCTTTTACAGGTACGTCAAAGCTAAAATCTGTGATACTTTTGTGTGCTGCAAGTGTATTAGTTTGTTCGGGAGTAGCAGTGACTTTAAAATTTAAAAAATCGCTATCTGCTTGTACAGGAGGTGCTATTACGGTAAAATTATTCTCATTCGTTAATTCTGTTTCTAAAAAAGTCACTTCACTATATAAGGTAAATAACGAGGTTTTATTGACAGTAGCAGCCACCTTCATTGTAGTATTCATATTAGCATTAATTAAAGACATTTTATTTTGCTTTACAGTATCATTTCCTCTACTATTGGCTATAATACTCATAGCAGTTACAAATTCTGCTTGAACTTTGTCCTTATCGGTGTTAGCAGTATCAAAAGTTGGTAACAAAAGAGCCAATGACGTTGGTATTTTATATTTAGCTTTCACTGCTGTTACCGCAGCATCCATATCTGTACGAGAAATATCTCTTTGTGCTAATAGGACTAAATCTATTCGTTTCAATTTTAGCTGAAATAAGATTTTTTTTATATTTCGCAAATCTTGTTCATAGGTATCAACAGCATTTTTAAAATTAGGTTGGCTCGTATATATTTCTAAACCTTTATTATTAGTTAACTCCTCTAAGGCACTGTCTACTTCTGGTGTTTCAGCAGTTGCGTCTAGTTCCTCTTTACTGAGTCTAAAAAGTGCTTGTAATTCACTTGGCACAGGTGTTTCCAATTCTACATTTTTCCCTTCAATGACAACCTTGTACAAAAACTTATTGATGTTTTTTATTTTGAATGAATGAAACTCACCAAACTCTACAGGCTCAAGCAGTGTTTTATTCTTGGTAATTAAGTTTAGTTTTTGCCAATCAATTATTATTTCTTCTTGGGCATTTGTGATACTAAAAAAGGAAAATGTAAGTAGTAGTATAAATGTTTTTTTCATGATACGCTTGTTTTATAGTTGAGGTATAAAAGTAGTTTGCGCTTCATAGGCATAGAATACCTATTAATGGGTAATTTGTATTTCAACTGCGCTCAATGTGGAAGGTTATGGGATAATTTGTTTATTTTACTTTTTGTTTCAAAACACAGACTTCCAACTTGTCAATTCTTTTTTTGTTGATTTGTTAAAATGCTTACAAAGAACCTCTAAATGATCTTTGAAACAATACTAACAGCTAAAACCTAATTCCTAATGCCCAACTTACCAATATTCAATACTAATTTTCCTATATTTGACATATGAACGTACGACTTACCGAAGCACAAAAAATTACCGTCCTTAATGCACATGATGTGTATAGCGTTATGCAACAAATACTGCTGCGTCAAAACAAAATTCGCAGAGCTCAAGAACATTTTTGGGTAGTAGGACTCAAAGCCGATAATACCATTTTGTTTGTAGAGCTGATTGCCATTGGTGCGCAAAACCGTGTGAATGCTTCGCCACCAGATGTGTTCCGTATGGGAATTTATAAACTTGCCGTACGTATGATACTCGTTCACAACCATCCAAGCGGTAACTTAACACCTTCTGTACAAGACAAAGATATTACTGACCGACTCCTTAAGGTTGGAAAACTGATTAATATAGATGTGATAGACCATTTGATTATTACCGAAAGTGGCTTTACTTCTTTTAGAGATAAAGGCATTATGGACGAGCTTAAAAAGAGCGGTTTATATGAACTGAAAGAACGTGAAAGTGAAACCATGAAAGAAATGCAGTTAAAGTTTGAAAAGGATAAGGCTGAGAAAAAGAAAGCTATGGATATTGCGCGTAAGATGAAAGCCAAAGGTTATGATAATCAGACTATCAAAGAGTTGACTGGTTTATATATTCGGGATATTAAGCAGGCTTAGGTTATCAAATACTCAATTCTTTTATCTTACTAAGAGCTTCTTCGAAGCTTAACGGTTTTGACTTAGAATTAAAATAATTGTCCTTAACATCATCAATGAGTCGACTGATGTGGAATAAGTCAGATTCGCTATCTTTTATTTTCTCTAAATTCTTAATTATTTGTTTATACTTATCCTCGTCAATACTTAAATTGTATAAATAATTTCTAAAAAGTGTGCTGTAATCACTAAATTCAAAACGATCAATTTTTTGATTATAAATTATATCAAATAATCGCTCAATAATTTCATATTCGCTAAACACATCATAATTCATAGAATTAATCATTCTAACAGAAATAGCTTTTCCCTTTTCAGCAAATTCCACTAAATATTCAATTCCTCTTATGTGATTCAATTTAAATAGGACTCCAATAGCATATTCATTAAATCTATCATCCTCATTTCCTAGATATTCAAGTGATTTTTCTAAACAGAAATCAATATGAATATCTTTCTTTACCAAAACATCAATTAACTCCCAATGAAGGTAACTTTCAGAGTTCTTACAACATTCAAGTAAGAAATCATTATCGCTTGTTAGTTCAACATATTTTTTAATTTTCTCAATACCATCATGAGAAGAACCTTTTTCTTTTAAATACTCTCTTATTTTAGGAAAGCTTTTATGAAGATTATTATTAAGAGCGTATTCAATATGTCTTGATAGTGAAAAAGCAAACATTTCCTTATTAAGGATATTATCTACTATTCTATTATTAAAAGACTCTTCATCATTGATCAACTCTTTTAACTTTTCGTAATTATCATCAACATCATGTGAGCTATCAAATTCAAAAATTTCAATACAATTCAATAAAAAATCTTTAGATAAATTAAACTGTAGTAGGTCTTGAAAGAAAAATATCAATTCAATTTTTTTATAATTATTCCCTATAAAATAAAAAGCACTTTTATTCTGAAACTTTACGATAGAATCAAAATTTATTGTATTAGATGTTTTAATACACCATTGTTTTATCTTTTCTTCATGTTTTGACATGTTGAATTTCCAATCAGCCCACTGATATCTTTCAACAAGTTTTTTAGATTCTAAAATTACAATCGTTTCTTCTTCAATATCTTCTATTGCTTCTGACAAGGTTACTAAGGAACCTCTTTGTTGTAATGAGGAATCTATAATGGAAAGGCTACTATCTAAAAACAAATCACCAAAACTATGTTCTTCATACCATTTATCTCTTATTTCACGAAGATTGGATAATGTTATTGTACCTTTATAGGCATCAAAAATCAGTTCAATCTTTTTTAATAACTCTTCTCTGTACAACAATATATCGAGTTCGTTTTGAATTTTTTTAAGGTTTTTTAATTTATCTAATTCTCTTTTTTCATTTGAATAAACATCTTTTTGAAAAGTAATTCCCTTATCCCTCATTAAAGAATCAAATATTTCAGCAACCTCTCTATTGTCGTGATTATAGTCGCCTAATTGGTTTCTAAAAAATTCTATACTTTTTGTATCAAAATCTTTCTCTAATATCAAATCAGCTACTTCATCTACATTTGATAGATTAACTAAATAGCTAGTAAAAAAGATTATTTTCTTGAACTCTATATTTTCGAATAGATATTGCAATGACTTTAATTCTGAATTAGATCCTTGTATTATATTTTTCAACAATTTTCTATTTCCATAAAATTTTATTTCATCTTTGATCATTGAAAGTAACTTAATTATGAAGTCCTCTTCCTGAAGACTAAAATGAATGCATCTTTTTACTAATTTTTTCAGAAAGTCTTCATCATATGATAAACTGATTTCTTCATTAAAAAAATATTTAACTGTTTCTAAGAAATCACTAGAGGATTCTAGTCTTAAAATTAATCTTTTGGATTTATATTCATTCCCTCTTCCTACTTCATCCACTTCTTTTCTATTTTTTATATCATGAGCTCTTAAAAACTCCTCTTTTATGTAATCTGCAAATTTTTCTATATTTTCGAAACTACCCACTAAAGATAAAAGTGCTGTATTAATTTCTTTATTCGTTTCTGTTTTAAATATTTCAAAAGCTTCTTTAATCAAATCAGAATCATTTTTGAGCTTGGGCTGTGACTGAATTAACCTCACTATTTGAGCCTTAATTTGTGGAAGGTTTGAAACGTCTCTAATTAGATTAAGCAGTTCTTTCTTTAGGTTTAAAAGTTCTTCTGATGGGATAGAAAAAAAAGTTAATACTTCTAATGCAGAATATCTAGCTCGAAAATGATATTTTTTATTTTGGAATATTTTAACTAAGTATTCGTAGTTGACTTCACAATCACTGAATCTTCCTACTTTATATAATTCATATGTCTTATTCGTATCAATCCATAAAGTTTTTTCAATACATTCTTTTTGAAAATATGATTGAAATACTTGCTCTTTAACATCAGTTGAAATACGATTAGCATCAGCTCTAAACAAAAGTTCACTTTCATTTTTAACGAACCAATTTACTAATTTTTTATATTGATGAGATTCAGAATTTAACAGGTTAATCAAAAGTGTAATTGTGTTAAATAATGATGGATGTGTTCTTCCCGTACCTTTAATTTGGATAAATTCTATTATATCTTTAAAATCCTTTTTCGAAATAGCTAATGCAGCGAAAAACTCTTGAATATTTTTATGTTCAAAAGACCAAATTAGTCTTCCTTTTTCTTTATAAATCAATGGGTTTTTAAAAAAATTTCTGAAACCTACGTCATTTTCCTCAACAAGTTTAAAAACATCTTCCTCTTTAAAAAAATTTATTTGCATCAGCTCATTAACCAATGATATTTTTTTAGAGTACGCTTTAATTAAATGTATATTTATTGATGACTTGACTAATTTATTGTCTTTATCTAAACTTAACCTTTTATCTATATAATTCTCCCAAAGATCAGCAGTATTAGTTGGCATTCTTCCTTTAGTATTAAAGTAAGATGATACTATATCTACGAAAAAGGGATTGTTAAAAAAATCTCTAAACTCTTTATTTAGAAGTAAATTATTTTTGTATTTACTTTTTAGTTTAAAAAGATGTTGTCCTTCATGAGTAGTTAAATCCCTTAAATAATAAGTTTTAAAATCGGAAATAGAATTTAATATACTTTCATATATATTTGTTCTACAGCTTACTAATATTTTAAATTTAATCTTAGTTATTTCTAAATGTGATATGAATGTATTTAATTTAGATTTGAAATCTTGAATATCTCTTATCTCATCTACTCCATCAAAAATGAATAATACTTTTTCTAAGGAATTATAATCTATTATTAAGTAAGATGAAATTGTATCTTGATTAGTAAAGCTTTTTAAGTTTCTATAAATAGGAATGAATTTATTTGCATTATCATTCCATACATTTATTGCTAATCTTTCTAATTCAGTGGTTTTTCCAGATCCCGGATTCCCAAGAATAACAATTTTATTTTCTCTTTCTATTAGTTCCTTAATACCTATATCATTTTCGCTCTCATTAAAAGAATAACTTAATCCTTTAGCTTTTTGATTTTGTTCATTGTAAAACTTTCTTTCTATTAAACCTTCTTTTAAAGTAATTTTTTCAATAAAGTCTTCTTTATTTAAATCAGATTTAATTTTCTTTTTCTTGGAAGGTATGAGAACGCCATACATATCATCAACTTTTGAACCTATAGAGTCTACTTTACCTTCTATCCTATTTAAAATAGTACCTAAACTAAAAATCTTTCTCTTATAATTTTCTTCTACAAATAGCTTTTTTAATAGCTTATCACTTTTTATTTTTGTAGTAAATATTTTATAGAATAATTCTAATTCTTCTTTAGTAGGTTTTATTATCCTTGTATCTTTCTTAATTTCCTCATCAATTGAATTTAAATCATAATCAATGTTATTAAATAACACATACCTATTCAACTTATCAAATAATACTTTAGAAGCATAAAAAGCAATCTTACCTTCTTTTTCAACTATTGATTTTTTTACTTTGAATTCTTTTACTGAATTATTAAAGACCTTTATTAATCTAGTTTCGTATTTTTTTGATGGAAAGAAGAATTTTCTTAATTTACTATATCCTTGCTCCTTAATCAATTGATCTAGAAACTTTTTAGACACATATGTTATTATTAAAGTAAAAGAAATTGGTTCCATGAAGTAGTGGAGTATCTTTTGTTATTGATATTCTACCGCTAAATGTAAGAAAAAGTTTCCTCACCTTATTATTTCTGTAAAGAAAAAACCACCCAAACAGCTATAAAACTAAATGAGTGGCTTTCTAATATTATGTATATAGTTTATCGTGCAGGAAGACATACAGCTTCCATACCCGCCATACATCCATCGTAGAAATGCAACCAAATATCATGACGCTCTGCATGTGTTAAATATCCAGGAGCAGAAGGATCTGAATAATGAGGGACATCTTGCATGTGGTAATCGGCACTTCTAAAACAGCAAACTCCATCAATTTCTGCGCGTCCACCTTTTACTTCTTTTTGTTCTTTTTTGTTCAATGGTTGAACACCTTTTACTTTTAAAATGTTTTGTAACATGGTACAATGTTTTATGAATGAACTCTGAATGTATGTGTAATAAAAAGAATAGTCAGAGCATCTACTCTTTTTCTGAATACTACTAGGGGAAGGTTTTTATACTTTGTATGGTTTTCAATACGAAATAGCGAGCAAGCTATTTTTTGAATACCAACAGAATAAATATATCATAAAGACTAAAAAAATTGAAGGAAAGTAAGTCGTGATTTATGAATTGTAAAATAGAAATGTAATGAGTACAGCTAGTTATTATGGTAGTATAGCACTGCGATAGGAGCGAAATATTTTTAATCAACTTTAAAATGAAAAAATAAAAAACCACCCAAACAGTTTATCAATACTATTCAGGTGATTTTCACTTTAAACTACAATACGTCTTTGCGAGGTGAAACCGTGGCAATCTGTTAGTTCAAAGAACGTCAGCGCTATATGATAGACAGATTACTTCGTCCTTGCACTCCTCGTAATGACGTATCAAAATAATACAAGTGGTTTTCATTTTAAACTACAATACGTCTTTGCGAGGTGAAACCGTGGCAATCTGTTAGTTCAAAGAACGTGAGTGCTATTTGATAGACAGATTACTTCGTCCTTGCACTCCTCGTAATGACGTATCAAAATAATACAGGTGTTTTTCACTTTAAACTACAATACGTCTTTGCGAGGTGAAACCGTGGCAATCTGTTGATTTAAAGAACGTGAGTGCTATATGATAGACAAATTACTTCGTCCTTGCACTCCTCGTAATGACGTATCAAAATAATACAGGTGGTTTTCACTTCAAACTACAATACGTCTTTGCGAGGTGAAACCGTGGCAATCTGTTGGTTAAAAGAACGTGAGTGCTATACAATAACCAGATTACCACGTCCTTGCACTCCTCGTAATGACGTATTATACATTATACGTCCTCAGAGCCTGTATTTGCATCACCAGTAACATCATCCTCTCCCAAATTCTCCTCCGTTGCGTCTGAACGAAGTCTAAGACCAACCGTTTGGTTATACTGCTTTGTCAAAATTCCAAACTCATTCACCAATTCTTGGTGTGCAACATTGCTTCCCAAAGTGGCGTGTGCTTCGGTATGCGCCACCAACTCACGGTAAGCTTTGGTAGTAACCTCACGTACAGAAGTAAAACTCGTTGCGGGATTGGCTGCCGATTCTGAAATACGTGCCAAGTATCTGTTATTAAAAAGCTGATTGGCTGTTTTGAGTTCAGCAATCCAATTGGTTAAACCCAAACTCGTCGTAGCATTGACCAAATCAGTTTCTGTTTCCCAATCGGACAACATACTATCAATGACGGCGGTTTCTGCTTGGTAGTTCATACGCGGAATGTTGGTTCCGTAATTATTTAAATTAAATAACAAACTACGTGCTGCCAATTGCCTTGCCTCTTCATAATGGTATTCGTGGGCTTCTAAGAGTGCCTTGATTCCCATAAACGCTTTATCACGTCTGTTATCTAACTCAATTAGTTCTTGTGTAATACCACTACTCTGCTCTTGCTGAAACAAATCGTCAATCTGATTGGTCAATACGGCAAGCGCGTCGCGTTGTGTCGTTAATTGTAATGTGTCAACTTCGTTGGCGTTGACTAATTCTAATACATCTTTCATGTATTGTAAAAATTCGCTATTTCTGTAGCGTGAAAATACAGGGATCTCCATAATGTGTAGATTTTAAAAGATTAATAATTTTTTTATCATTTTTTGACATTTTATTGCATTATTCGCAATAAAAAGCCGTTTGAAACCTTCTCGCAGTAATGCAGCAAGCTTTCCAACGCGTTTGAAACGTTCTCGCAGACCTGCAGGAAGCTTTCCAACGTGTTTGAAACGTTCTCGCAGACTTGCAGGAAGCTTTCCAACGTGTTGAAATTGATCTCGCAGACCTGCAAGGAGCTTTCCGACGGATTTGAAAGTGTCTCGCAAGCTTACAACAGGCTTTTGTTTACATTAAAAAGCATGAAACATTGCTGTTTGAAGTATGAATCTCGTTAATAATTCTGAAAAAAGTGACAGATAATGTATAAGCGTCGTAAATATTTCGTAAGCGTTGAATATTGCATGCAAAATGAACGTTTTTTGTAAAAACAGCACTGCGCAGTTGTGTTTTACAGGATGAATCTCTGATTTTTTTTAAACACAAATACTATGAATAGTGATTAAGCTTTGAAAATTCAGGATAAACATCCGTACACCAACAGATGTTTTCTTACGAAAAGGAGGAAATAACTCAGCATGTAGCGTGATTTACGAAGAACACACCTGTATTTTTCTTACATGTATTTAGCTCTACATCATATTTCTTTGGAGAATTTAAAGAGCAATTACAACATATAATAAGGATGCTTTACAACTCCTACTAAGAAAGAAATATGTTAAATCTGAAACAGTAATGAAATGTTTTTTATACTTTTAGAAAGCCGAATCTATTAACCAGTAATGCATCACAGTCAGTTACTTTCCCACATTCTAGAGAAATCTAGCCTTTACGTATTTGTATTAGATGTAAAAGGTGTCGTTGAGCAACTTAATAAAGTAGCCAATGTCTCTTTTGTGTCTCATACTCCATGTATAGGATTGCCAATGCATAGCTTTGTATTAGACCAATACAAAGACGAATTGCACAAAATACTACAAAACGTAGCTAAAGGTAATACTGAATGCAATAAACGAATACAATTACGCACTGCATCTAAAGATATCATCACATTGCGTCTCGATTTTATTCTTGAAGCACATCAAATATATGCGATAGGAACTGATGTTACAGAGGAAGACAAAGAACGACAAGTATATGTAGAACAATTAAAAGAGAGTGAAGAAACCAAAAAACTTGCTCTAAAAGGTATTCGCTCTGGTTTGTTTGATCAACGACTTCGTGATAACCGTGTATATTTTAGTCCGTCGTTTCGAAAAATGCTTGGCTTATCATTTGAAGAAGATTTTTTACCTACGTCCGAATTTCGAAAAATGATTCATCCAGACGATTTGGAAGGCGCATTACAACGACAAAAAATCAACTTCGAGAAAAAAGATGCTTACTACTTCAATGAATACCGCCTGCGGCACTTAGACGGAAAATATCGTCATTACGAAGTATATGGTTATTGCAAAAAAGATACAGAAGGCAATACAATTCGTATGATTGGGAATTTGATTGATGTAGACGATCGTACCAAGAACGAGCAAATAGTACAGAAAAATCAACGCCGTATGCGCGCCATGATAAATAATGGGTTTGTATATACGTTTCTGCTCGATAAAAAAGGGACTATCTTACTAACAGATGATATTTCTGCTTCCATCATTCAAGAAGACTTTAAAGTAAATCCAAAAGAAACCACTGTACGTTTTATGGATGTATTGCCACTTAATTTTAAACATACGTTTGCTGATTCGTTTAATGAAGCATTAAAAGAGCATATTACACGAAAAGAAGTAGAACGCGTCATGCAAAAAGGGAATTCGCAATGGCTCGAAATAAAATACACGCCTATCACTGATGAAACAGGAAATGTTTCGACCGTATTAATTACAGGTTTGGACATTACCGAACGTAAAATTGCAGAGATTACCATTAAAGAAGCACATATAAAAGAGCAAGAACTCAACAATCTTAAAACAAATATTCTTACCAACTTAAGTCATGAAATAAGAACGCCACTTAATGGAATTATGGCTATTAGTGAGTTGCTCCTTACGGAAGAAAATGTTGAAGAACGTACCAAACTGCTAGACTATTTAAAAGAAAGTAAAGATCGTTTGCTAGAAACCGTCAATAATATTTCCACATTTAGCGAAGTGGATACGATTAAATCTAATCTCGATCTTATAAAATATGATCTTAATTATACCGTAGAAAGTTCGTACCGAGAATATGATCATTTGGCTGAGATTAAAAACCTAGATTATAAGCTAGTATTAGATAAAAGCTCTCCTAAAGTAGAAATAGATGAACAACTCTTCCGAACAGCATTCAATAACATCATACACAATGCCATAAAATATACCAATCACGGAGCTATTACAGTGACCATTAGTTCTGATACAAAAACACAAACAGCTACCATCTGTGTAAAAGATACAGGAATTGGTATTGAGGCAGAAAACATCACTAAAATATTTGATCCTTTTGTACAAGAAAGCGTCGGTTTTAGTAGAAAGTATGAAGGCACAGGAATCGGCTTAAGCTTATCCAAACGCTATATTGAAATCTTAGATGGAAGTATTGAAGTACAAAGTGAAGTGGGAAAAGGTTCTGATTTTATTGTAAAACTCCCTATTTCAGCATGAACATACTGTATGTAGAAGATAATAAAGTAAACGCAATGGTGATGAATAAAATGCTTGCTAAAGCACATTCAGACGTAACGATTGTAGAAAATGGTATCGATGCTTTAAAACTTGTGCAAAAAAAGATGCCTGATCTAATTTTACTAGATATTAATTTAGGGAAAAATCAAATGGATGGCTGCGAACTGCTCAAAAAAATTCAAGAATTACCAGCGCACAGAAACACTCCTGTTTTTGCCGTAACTGCATATGCCTTGCCCGATGATGAAAAACGATTTATCAACTTCGGATTTGATCAGTATTTCCCAAAACCAATCAATTTTCCAGCTTTATTGTCTGCCATAGAAAAAATAGGATTCTCAAAAATATAATCAACTCACTTACAACACCTAACAAAAATTGTACGGCAAAACCGTACTTCTTTCTAATGCTTTCTTTTTAACTTTCGTTCGATGTTTTTAGCCACGATATCAATCAAAAATTAATTTCAATTTAAACATTATGAAAAAAAAGAATTTAAAAAACCTGAGTGTAAAGAAATTAACGATTTCTAACTTAACAGGAGAAGCTCAAAAAGGTGGAACCATAAGAACATTTTATAAGTATTGTGGTACAGGGCCAGAAACTATATTTACATGTCCACAAACCAATGGAGGACTTGCATGTACATACAATTCACAAAATCGTTGTGAAACGATAGAAGTAGATGGAAATACACTTCCTATTTGTTAAATTATAGATGTATGAGTCAACTACTTCGAGGTAAGCCCACGAAGTATTGAATGAAACATTACGACGCAAGCGTCGGAGCATTTAAAGCTCGATAATCGAGTAAAAAAAAGAGCGAATCGTACAGATTCGCTCTTTTAGTATATTTACTCTACTATTTTATGCATCGGAATAGACATGGCTACGTCTTCTTTTTGGAAGCGTTTATGTACAGCTTCACGCAACGTACATTTTGTCTTAAACTCTGTAAATGGTTCATTGAGCCATATGTAAGCACGTAAATGTATATAACCATCTCGTGCTTCAATAACACGAACTTCTATCGTATTAACATCAGCCGTATGTTTATCATCAATAACATTCTCTAAATGAGAAGCTTCTTCCTGTATAATTTGACGCACTTGGTCAATATCTGCATGAATACCCACATAAAAATTATTGAAACTTAATACTTTAGAATCATCTATGGTATGGTTCAACACCGATTCTGTACTAATCACAGAGTTAGGAATGATCAATCGTTTGTTTTCAAAATTATTAATTACCGTATGGCGCAGTGTAATATCATCTACAATTCCAATACGCTGATCATCAAGCTTTATATAATCGCCAACTCTAAAAGGTTTAAAAATAACAATAAACAAACCTGCTATTAAATTAGAAATGGCACTCTGCGCTGCAAAACCTATAATCGCTGCCAAAATTCCAGCACCCGAAAATATCAATCCTGCTTGTTCGCGCAGCATAGGAACCGTAAAAATAATGATACAGATTCCTACAATGATAAATGAAAACCGAATGGAGTTTTTAATGAACTTTAACGTAGTAACACCAAAGCGCTTTTTACGTTGTTTTCTTTCTAAATAAACAATCAGTATAAATCTGAACATGCGAGAAAGTGCCCAAAATATAAAAAGTACTGTCAAAGAATACCATAAAATACCTTCAGCAGTAGTAACATCTATGTATGACTTTATAAATTCTAACATACGTACTAGTTTTATACAAAGCTAGGGTAGATTTTTGACATACATACTCTTTTTAAAAGAGATTTACAGACAAGACAGGTATTGTGATATTTGTAAAATATACATCACTTTTTTGGTGATAGAAAAAACGTATGCAACCAAAAATTAAAACATACAATTATGAGTCATTTAACATTTATTTCTATAGTTTTTGTATTTTTACACTATTAATGAAGCAGTTTTTAAAACATATCAGCGCATTTGCCTTAGCTTTTTTAATGCTATTCGCTACATTTTCATTCACCATCAATGAACATATTTGCGGTGGTGTCAATGTAAGTATGGCAATTGGTGTTGATGCTGATACTTGCGGCATGGAAGTAGAATCTAATGGATTTGAAACTCCAATGTTTCAAAAAACACCTTGCTGTAATGATGTCACTACCTTTATACAAGGACAAGACGAATTGCCTAGCTCGCAAGAAACTGCCATCTCTACACAAACATTCATTAAAGCATTTGTATACAGTTATATTTATGTACTTCCAACAGTAGATCAAGAAAAAACAGTGTACAAGCCGTATATTCCACCACCACTGGTCAAGGATATACAACTACTTGATGAAACTTTCTTAATTTGATTTTATACGTATTCTCACAGTATTCCAACAACTCTTAGTTTGTTTGGAAACCTATTGCTATGCAATAAAAATATAGATACACGTATAAATATCACTATTCATGCTCAACAAAAGCATTCAATTTTTAATACAACACAAGCTTGTTGCTACGCTCCTACTGGTTGCCATTATTGGCTTCGGACTCAGCTCTGCTCCATTTAATTGGGATATAGCCGGACTTCCTAAAAACGCCATTGCAGTAGATGCTATTCCTGATATTGGAGAAAATCAGCAAATTGTATTTACCAAATGGCAAGGACGTTCTCCGAAAGATATTGAAGACCAAATCACCTATCCGTTAACGACTACGTTGATGGGAATTCCCGGTGTTAAAACAGTGCGTAGTTCGTCTATGTTTGGTTTTTCTAGTATCTATATCATTTTTAATGATGAGGTAGAGTTCTACTGGAGTCGCAGCAGAATTTTAGAAAAACTCAACGCATTACCAAGTTCTTTACTTCCAGAAGGTGTACAACCAACACTAGGTCCTGATGCAACTGGTTTAGGACAAATATTTTGGTATACCTTAGAAGGAAGAGATGAAAACGGAAACGTAACAGGCGGCTGGGATTTGCAAGAACTTCGTAGCATTCAAGATTATTATGTAAAATCTGCCTTATCTAGCGCTGCCGATGTATCGGAAGTTGCTTCTATTGGCGGTTACATTCAAGAGTATCAAATTGATGTATTGCCAGATGTGCTAAAAAAATACAATATATCTTTAGCGGAAGTAGTCAAAGCAGTACGTAACACGAATAAAGAAATTGGCGCAAAAACCATCGAAATTAACCGCGCAGAATATGTAGTTCGTGGTTTGGGTTATGTAAAATCGATTGCTGATATAGAAAATACACCGATCAAATCGGAA
The DNA here is from genome assembly GCF_965224175.1 of Kordia sp. GTDB lineage: Bacteria > Bacteroidota > Bacteroidia > Flavobacteriales > Flavobacteriaceae > Kordia. Next base: position 17,352 of record NZ_OZ245041.1, on the reverse strand, counting down.
GGATTTACGCCTGTATTAGTAAAAGATGTAGCCAAAGTATATCTCGGTCCTGCTGAACGACGCGGAATTCTTGACAAAGAAGGTGCGGAAGTTGCTGGTGGCGTTGTAGTAGCTCGCTATGGAGCCAATCCGATGCAAGTGATTACCAATGTAAAAGAAAAAATAAAAACGATTGCCAGTGGTTTGCCATCTAAAACTTTACAAGACGGACGTACTTCACAACTTACCATTGTTCCTTTTTACGATCGTACCGAATTGATACAAGAAACCTTGCACACCTTAGAAGAAGCTTTATCGCTAGAAATTCTAATTACACTACTCATCATTGTAATTATGGTTTTAAATATAAGAGCTTCTTTCTTAATCGCTAGCATTTTGCCTGTTGCCGTTTTATTAGTTTTTATTACGATGAAACTCGGAAATGTAGATGCTAATATTGTAGCACTTTCTGGAATTGCCATTGCCATCGGAACTATGGTAGACATGGGAATTGTGTTGATAGAAAACATTACGCGACATCTGGAAGAAGACACTCAAAATACACCGATTAATACCTTGGTATACAAAGCAACATCAGAAGTTTCTGGAGCTATCCTTACGGCGGTACTAACCACCATTGTTAGTTTTATTCCCGTATTTATGTTAGTTGGCGCGGAAGGAAAATTGTTCAGTCCGCTTGCCTATACCAAAACAATGGCATTAGTTGCTGCCCTTGTGATTACCTTATTCATCTTACCAGCGCTGGCTGCTTGGGTTTTTGGTTGGAAATCGATTCGTAAAAAGTTGAATTTAGTATTGAATTTCTTTTTCATTGTTGCCAGTATTTATGGTATTATTTCAGGATATTATATTGCAATTGCACTCTTAATTTTTGGAATTGTAAATGTGTTAGAAATACAAAGTATCATTACTCTAGCAATAAAAAAGCGAGTGTATATGATCACAACTATTGTGACATTATTGATCCTACTCACCTTGTATTGGCGTCCACTTGGATATACAAACGCTTTAGGCACAAACTTCTTATTTGTGAGCTTTGTTTGTATGCTCATTATAGGGACGTTTACATTATTTATTAAATATTACGAACGTTTATTACGTTGGGCATTGACTAATAAGCTACTCTTTTTAAGTATTCCGCTATTAATTTTAATTGCTGGAGTTCAAATTTGGCGACATACAGGAAAAGAATTTATGCCTGCGCTCAATGAAGGTTCTTTTTTATTGATGCCAACATCTTTACCACATGCAGGAATTGCTGAAAATAAAAAGATCCTACAGCAATTAGATATGGCTGTTGCACATATTCCTGAGATAGAAACTGTTGTTGGAAAAGCAGGTCGTGTAGAAAGTGCGCTTGATCCTGCGCCACTGTCTATGTATGAAAATATCATTCATTACAAACCTGAATACATCTTAGATGCAAACGGAAAACCACAACGTTTTAAAGTAAATGATGCTGGTGAGTTTATATTAAAAGATGGTACTTCGGCTTCGCTCAGTGCGCTTAACATGAATAAAGAAAACCTAATTCCAGATGAGAATGGAGAATTGTATCGTAATTGGCGACCGCATATTAAATCACCTGATGACATTTGGAATGAAATTATAAAAAACACCAAACTACCTAGCATTACGTCTGCGCCCAAGTTACAACCTATTGAAACACGTTTAATCATGCTACAGACAGGCATGCGTTCGCCAATGGGAATTAAAATAAAAGGACAAGACTTAGCACAAATCGAAGCTTTTGGTTTGGAATTAGAACAAATTCTACAAGGAGTTCCTGAAGTAAAAAAAGAAACTGTTTTTGCTGAACGTCTGATTGGAAAACCTTATCTGATTTTAGACATTGACCGTGAAAAAATTGCACGTTATGGACTTTCAATCAAAGCGGTGCAGGATATCTTGGAAGTCGCTATTGGCGGAAAAGTAGTAACGCAAACCATTGAAGGTCGTGAACGTTACAATGTACGCGTACGTTATCCGAGAGAATTACGCGCCAATCCAAACGATTTGGAAAACATATACATTCCGTTACCAAATGGTGCTGAAATTTTGCTTAAAGAAGTAGTAGCCATCAACTATGAAAAAGGACCGCAAATGATAAAAAGCGAAGATACTTTTTTAGTAAGCTACGTTTTATTCAACAAACAAGCAGACATTGCAGAAGTTACCTTGGTAGAACAATTACAAACTATTATACAAAAGCATATTGACAACGGAAGTTTGACTGTACCAAAAGGTGTGAGTTATGAGTTTTCTGGAACGTATGAACAACAAGTGCGCGCAGAAAAAACATTGTTGATTATTGTACCAATTGTATTGCTTATCATCTTTTTAATTCTGTATTTTCAATTTAAATCTGTTGCTACTTCGCTATTTATTTTTGGAGGAATAGCGGTTGCTTTTGCAGGTGGTTTTATTATGATATGGTTATACGGACAATCGTGGTTTTTAAATATTGAATTGTTTGGTAGCAATCTCCGAGAGTTGTTTCAGATAAAAACCATCAACCTAAGTGTAGCGGTTTGGGTAGGATTCATTGCTTTGTTTGGAATTGCTACAGACGACGGTGTTATTATGGCAACTTACTTGAAACAAAATTTTGACAAGAAACTTCCAACGACGAAAGAAGCTGTGCAAAATACTGTGATTGAAGCTGGAAAGAAACGAATTCGTCCTTGCTTAATGACTACCGCCACCACATTACTTGCTTTGTTGCCAATTTTGACATCTACAGGACGTGGAAGCGACATTATGATTCCGATGGCAATTCCGAGTTTTGGTGGTATGTTAATCGCGTTGATTACCTTATTTGTAGTGCCGGTTTTATACAGTTGGCATCAAGAAATTAAACTAAAAAATAATACAGATGAAGCATAAGATCATATATATATTCGCTTGCTTTTTAATGTCTCAAATTTGCGATGGACAAAACTTAGCCACGTATCTGGCGGAAGCCGAAAAAAATAGCGCTGAGATTTTAGCCAAGCAATTACAATACGAAAGTTCCCTTGAAAAAGTAAACGAAGTAGGAAGCTTACCCAATACAAAATTAGGTGTAGGCGTGTTTGCACAAGCTGTAGAAACGCGTGTAGGACCGCAAAGAGCACGTTTCTCTGCCAGTCAGCAAATTCCTTGGTTTGGTACGTTAAGCGCAAAAAAGAAGAACGCAAAATTATTGGCTGTTGCCAAAGAAAGTGAAATTGATTTTTTGAAAAAACAGCTTCGACTTAATGTAAAAGTTGCTTACTATAATTTGTATACATTGCAACAAAAATCTAAGATTACAAAGCAACATATTGAAATTTTAGATACCTACGAAAAATTAGCACTCAATGAACTTGAAAATAATCGTACTGATATGGTAGATGTGTTGCATATTAAGATGAAAAAAAACGAATTGCAACAACAATTTCAAGCAATTACAGAAGATATACAAAGTCAAAAAGTACAGTTCAACTTATTATTAAACAAATCTGTAACTTCAGAAGTCGTGCAGTTAGATTCTTTAGAAATTCAGGAAACAGCATTGTTTACGACTATAGAAACTGTTGAAAACAATCCGAAGTTACAACAATTAAATGCTTTAGAAAGTGCGTTGCAACAATCGGAAATTGTAGCCAAAAAAGAAGGAAATCCAAAGATTGGTTTCGGACTCGATTATGTATTGGTTGCAGAACGTTCGGGCGTTTCCTTACCTGATAATGGAAAAGATATTATTATGCCTATGGTTTCGGTATCTATTCCTTTGTTTAATAAAAGACATATTGCAAAGCAAAAACAATTACGACTCGAACAAGAAGCGATTGTACATACCAAAACAACCGTAAAAACTCAATTGTTGATTGCTCTTGAACAAGCAAAAAACAAATTAAAAAATGCTACAGAAAGCATTAAAACACAAGAAGAAAATATAGTACAAGCGGCTCAAGCTAAAGAAGTTATTTTGGCAGCATACCAAACGGCTAAAATGGATTTTGAACAGTTATTATCGCTTGATGAACTTGCATTGAACTTTGAATTGCAAAAAGTGAAAGATTTCAATACATGTCTGGCAAATATTGCGATTATAGAATTTTTAATTAAATAATAAAAATGACACGTTTTTTTATATATCATTGTAACACAAGTCACAGTCGAAGTCATTGTGAACCTATAATTTAGTACGATTATGAAACAGACTTATATCATTAATGGAATGACTTGTAACGGTTGCCGTAGCAAGGTAGAATCCATTTTAAACAGCATGAACGAAGTTACAACGGCAACTGTAAATTTAGAAACTTCTACGGCAGAAATTGAAGCTTCTACTCCACTCGATTTGACAACTATACAAGCAGCTTTGCCTGAAAAATATACGGTTCAAGAAGCTAGTGTAAACATATTCGATCAAGCAGAAACAGAAGAAAAAAGTGAATTACGACAACTTTTTCCTTTGTTCTTGATTTTCTTCTATATCACCACGGCAAGTATTTTAATGCATATTAATAATTGGTCTACAGAAGGATTTATGTTAGACTTTATGGGACTTTTTTATATTGTGTTTAGCTTTTTTAAACTGTTAGATTATAAAGGCTTTCCAAATTCGTTTCAAATGTATGATCCGTTGGCTAAGCAAATTCCAGCGTATGCATGGATCTATCCTTTTATAGAAGTAGCTCTTGGACTTATGTTTTTATTCAGATTTCAAATTCCTACGGCACTTATCATTACTATTGTTATTTTAGGAATTACCACTATTGGCGTGACCAAAGCATTATTTGACAAAAAAACAATTCAATGTGCTTGTTTGGGAACAGCACTCAAATTACCAATGACCAAAGCGACATTTATTGAAAATTCAATCATGCTCGTAATGGCAATTTGGATGTTAATCAACTTATATCTCTAGACTATGAAAAAATATGTGATATATATTATTTTAGTAATTGTAGGTATTGCAATTGGAAAAATCGCATTTACAAAGAAAGTTTGTGGAACCGATACTTCCGAAGCTATTGCTGAAACTACCATGTGGACATGTTCTATGCATCCGCAGATTATGTTGCCTGAACCTGGCGATTGTCCTATTTGTGGTATGGATTTGATTCCTGCGCAAGAAAATGATTCTGAATTATCCGCAAATCAGTTTCGTATGACCGAAAACGCGATCGCATTGGCAAATATTGAAACCACAAAAATTTCTGAAGGAAATACTTCTAATACTGCCTTAAAACTTACTGGAACAATTGAAGCCAATGAAAAAACAAATGCAATTCAAACAGCTCATTTTGGTGGACGTATTGAAAAGTTGTATGTAAATATTACTGGCGAAGAAGTTCGTGCCGGACAACGAATTGCGCTGATCTATTCACCAGAATTAGTAACCACACAACAAGAATTATTAACAGCTTCGCGTATGAAAGAATCGCAACCTGCATTGTACAAAGCGGTTCGAAATAAGTTAAAACTATGGAAACTAAGTGAATCTCAAATTCAGCAAATAGAAAACTCAAAACAAGTAATCACGAAATTCCCAATTTATGCAAGTGTTTCTGGAGTCGTTACCGAAAAAATGGTTGAAGAAGGAAATCATGTGATGGAAGGCGGTGCTTTATTTAAAGTTTCAAATTTAAATTCAGTCTGGGCAAGTTTTGATGCGTATGAAAAACAATTGGCGAGTTTAAAAAAAGGTGATAACATCATTATTACAACAAACGCAAATCCTAACGAGCAAATTCCTGCAAAAATTAGCTTTATCGATCCTGTTTTGGATACAAAGACAAGAACTGTTGCGGTAAAAGTAGCCTTGAACAATCGTGATAAAAACTTAAAACCTGGTATGTTTGTTACTGGAGTTTTAGATAAAAAAGTTTCAAAAAGTGATATATTGACCATTCCAAAATCGGCAGTATTATGGACAGGAAAACGTTCGTTAGTATATGTGAAAAAATCTACCAATGAACCAATTTTTGAAGCTCGTGAAGTTACACTGGGAAATATAACAGGAGATTATTATGAAGTTGTTTCTGGTATTAATTCGGAGGACGAAGTAGTAACAAATGGTGCATTTACAGTGGATGCAGCTGCTCAATTGCTAGGAAAAAAATCAATGATGAGTGCTTCTAAAGAAACAAAAGTATCAACAAGTAAAAATTTAACGCTCAATGCTGCTTTTCAAAAAGCGTTTCAACCAAGTATTAAAGCCTATTTAGCACTTAAAAACGCTTTAGTGAAAAGTGATGTGAAATTAGCAGCAGAAAAGAGCAAAGCATTTCGAGAAGCTATGGAAAAACTGACCGTTTCGCAACGAAAAGAAGCAGATTTATATTGGACAGTCTTACACAAAACTTCAAAAAGCATCAATAAAAATACACCTATAGAACGACATCGAAAGAGTTTTCAGGTCATCTCAAATCATATCATAGAATTGTTGGAAAACTTTACACAATTAGATCAAAAACTAACTGTACAGTTTTGCCCAATGGCAGATAATAACAAAGGTGCCTATTGGCTCAGTGATTCAACTCAAATAAGAAATCCTTATTTTGGAGAAGCAATGCTCACCTGTGGAAGTGTTACTCGAGAACTAGGTAGTGATTGAGTGATGAGGTCTTTGGATCTTAACGCAATTTAAAAATTCAACATACATAAATTAATATTTCAAAAAACTATAAACTTTTAAATTAAATTAAAAATGAAAAAAGTAATCTTAAGTCTATTCATCGTAGCATCTTTAGCAATTATTGGTTGTAAAGGAGAAGCAAAAACGGATACAAAAACAACAGAGCAAACTACTACTGCAGACGGAAAAGAATTATCAATGACAACTTTTGGTGTGCGCGGAAATTGCGGCATGTGTAAAACTACTATTGAAAAAGCTGCCAATAGTGTTGATGGTGTTGCAGAAGCAATTTGGGATGTAAAAAAGAAAAGCATTACGGTTTCTTATGATGAACATAAAGCAAACGATAAAGAGATTCACAAAGCAATTGCTGCCGCTGGATATGACACTGATAAAATGAATGGCGATAAAGTTGCCTATAAAAATTTACCGCAATGTTGCCAGTTTGATGAAACTCAAAAGATGAGTCAGTAATTGACTATTTCTAAAAACATCTAATCTTTTTGAGAAACAAATTGCTTTAGTTATTAGCTTACAATAACAATTCTAAATAGTACCTTTGCGCTATGGAAAAATACGTATTATTAATTGCGGCTTTGTATGGCGCATTGGGAATTATTTTTGGAGCGTTTGGAGCACATGCATTAAAGAAAACTTTTTCGGAAGAATTGCTCAAAAGCTTTGAAACAGGCGTTAAATATCAAATGTATCACGCTATTGTTTTGCTTGTTGTAGGATTTCAATTTTCATTTACGGAAACTCTTGAAAAAAGTGTCGCTTGGTGCTTTATTATTGGTACGTTTCTATTTTCCTTTAGTATTTACGGATTGTGTTTGAGTAGCGCTAAAGGCAAAAAACTACGATTTTTAGGTCCTATTACTCCACTTGGTGGCTTATTACTAGTAATTGGATGGATTCTGCTAGGAATTTCTTTTTTATAAAAGCTTCTTACTTAATACATTCGCTTTAATTCGGGCAATGTTTTATTGGTTGTAATTAATCCGTTGATGAGATATGTTCGTAAATCTTCCAAGTCATCATGCGGAATGTATTTTGCCCATTTTGTTTCGGTTGTAATCGTTTTTAATTGTCGCAATACTTTGCGTGTATCGCCCGAAGTTCGCAATACATATTCGATAGTATATGAAGCTTCGTTTTTATGAAAATATTCGTATTTATTGCTGAATGCACTTTTTTTGATGAAATATAACTTTTCGACTTCATTGTCCTTATAAAAGCTCGACCATTTTGCGAAACCTAGTTTTTTACCATTCTTAAAAGTTTCAGCATCTGTTTGCAATCGCCATTTGCAAGTAGCAGCGCGTCCCCAATGTGTTGAAATACGATATACACCTTCATCTGTATAAAAATATTGACTTCCAGATTTGCTTACAAAATTTGGTTTTTTATTCTTGACAATCTGAAAATCAACTGATTTGAAAATACAATACGTATTTTTGAAAAAATTTTGTTTATGGTAATTTAATTTCGTCACTACTTAGTAATGTGTATTTTTGCCAAAGCTACGAAATGTAGGATGAAGCAGAATAACAAACAAAAATAAAGTTTGGCACAATAAGTGATTTATGCTGCGTTATAGTAAACAATAAAGAACTAAACAATGAATAAGATGAAAAAGATAGTATGTCTATTTTTGGTAGCATTTATGTTTCAAACTGTTGCAATAGCTCAGAGTTCAGCATTCAAAGATGGTGAAAAACTTACATTTTCTGCTTCATACAAAATGTCTGGATTCATGACGCAACTTGCCCAAGTAACCATGGAAACATCTGAAGTAAAAACATCAAAAAGCACCTTATTACATTTTGATTGTCGTGCCAATACATACAAAAAGTTTGATGCTTTCTTTAAAATCAGAGATAAGTATGAATCGTATGTAAACAAGTTTTCACTTTTGCCAGCTTTGTATAGAAGAGATATTCAGGAAGGAAACTATAAAAAGAAAATGAAGTACGTGTACAACCAAAGTAAAAAAGTGATTAAAAGTACACAAACAAAACGAAGAGGCGACGGAACAGATTGGGTTGTAGACAAAAGCTTTAACTTCAGTAACGGCGCTATGGATGTAGTTTCGACAATGTATAACTTACGTAATTTACCTATTGAACAAGCTTCTGTTGGAGATACCAAAACATTTAAAATCATCTTTGATAAAAAAGAAACACCAGTTACGATAAAATATGTAGGAAAAGAAACAATAAGCGCAGGAAACTTAGGAAGTAAAGAATGTTACAAATTACAAGTATTAACTTCTGGTGACTTCTTAAAATCAGGAACACTTTGGCTTACTGCCGATGCAAATAAAGTTCCAGTACAAGCGCGTTTTACCATTCCTATTGGAAGCGGAACGTTACAACTAACAAAAGCTTCAGGCTTAGCAAACTAATCATTAAAACCAAAAAATATATACCATGAGAACATTATGTATCATTCTTGGAAGTATTTCTGCAGTGCTTGCATTTCTACTTTCCTTTTTCTTAGATAGTTTTGCGTACTTACCTGTCGTTTTAGGATTGGTCTTTGGATTTTGCGCTTTGGTTATTTCTAAAAAGAATGGATTGCGTGAAAACGTTCCAAAATTAATCATTGCATTGTCTTTTCTGGCAGCAGCCATTACTACCATGACTTTATTTAAAGAGAATAAAGTTGCTGACGATGTAGAACAAACTACAGAAGAAAAAGAACAACAACAAAAAGAAGACATTCAAGAAATTGAAAACGAACTGGAAGGTTCTGAGTAACAGAATATAACAAAAATTAAGAAAAGTCTATCAAAATATCACAGATGGATTTTTTTTTATGCCTAAAACTTAGTTTTTCACATTTTTTTAAGAAATCTATAACAAAAAAAGGAGTGCTATTTCAATACCTTTGCGCATCCTAAATAAACATATGAAATGTGCCTGACAATACTGTTTCTACCATCCACTATTGTACATAGGCAAATTCCAATCAACAGTATTAATTTTATAAACATTAATAAATGAAAAAATTACTCTCCTTAGCACTTTTAGCTGCCATTGGATGTGGTACAAATCAAAAAACTGCTACTACAAAAGCTGTCAAAAATTTGGATCCGGTACCTTATGGAAACACAATTACTGAAGCCGAATTAAAAACACATTTGTACACATACGCATCAGACGAATTTGAAGGTAGAGACACTGGTGAACCTGGACAAAAGAAAGCCGTTGCTTATTTACGTGACGAATATAAAAACTTAAATATTGCTGCAGCTCAAAAAAATGGAGACTATTTTCAAAATGTTCCATTACAAAAAGGAAGCGACTTAAATGCTGATCTTACTATTAATGGAAAAGCATACACGTATGGAGATCATTTCTTATCACTCTCTGCAAATGCAAACGGTACAACTCAGTTTTCTGAAGTATTGTATGCTGGATATGGAATTGATGACGAAAAATACTCAGACTATACCAATCAAAATGTAGAAGGAAAAGTACTTCTTGTAAAATTGGGCGAACCAAAAGATAAAGAAGGAAAGTTTTTAATTACAGGAACTGAAAAAGCTTCTAAATGGTCTGGTAGTGTTCTACAGGCCTTAAGAGCAAAATTAGAAGCTGCAAAAGATAACAAAGCTGCTGGAATTTTATTTTATACAGATGAATTGTATCCGCGTCTTAAAATGCAGGCTAGTTATATGAAACAGAACAGCAGAGTACAACTCAAAGAAGAAAGTAGTTCTTTTTTCTACTATTTTGTAAATGATGATCTTGCAAAAGATATCTATCCTAAAATTGCTGAAGATGCTACCGTTACAAGTTTAAAAATGAACGGAACGATTGTTAATAAAGACAAAACAAATGATGTAACTTCTGAAAATGTAGTGGCTATCATTAAAGGTGATGAAAAACCAGAAGAATATATCGTTATTTCGGCACATTTAGATCATGAAGGCGTAAAGAATGGTAAAGTATACAACGGAGCAGATGACGATGGTTCAGGAACTGTTGCTATGTTAGAAATTGCAGAAGCATTCAAAAAAGCGCAGAAAGAAGGAAATGGACCAAAACGTTCTATCGTGTTTCTTCACGTTACTGGAGAAGAAAAAGGATTGTTAGGTTCTAGATATTATACAGATAACCCAATTTTTCCTTTAGAAAATACGGTATGCGATTTAAATATTGATATGATTGGGCGTATTGATCCAAAACGTACGGAAGGTGATCGTAATTATGTATACCTAATTGGTTCTGATAAACTGAGTACGGATCTTCATAATATCTCTGAAGAAGTAAATAAAAAATATGCAAATATTGAGCTAGATTATACTTTTAATGATGAAAACGATCCAAATCGTTACTACTATCGTTCAGATCACTACAACTTTGCAAAAAACAATGTGCCTGTTATTTTCTATTTCAATGGAACACACGACGATTATCACAAACCAACCGATACGGCAGACAAAATTAATTATGATTTATTAGAAAACCGTACACGCTTAATTTTTTATACAGCTTGGGAATTGGCTAACAAAGAACAGCGTATTGTGGTAGACAAAGCAACAGAAACAAAGTAAATATCACATATATTCAATACAAAAAGCTTCTTTAATTAGAAGCTTTTTTTTGCTTCATATAGTCCACGTATAATCTCTTGTTTTTTTAACTCAGGTAATAATGCGTTGAAAAAAACAGTACACTAGAACTACTTTTATAACTCAAATATAAAACCCTTCCTATTATGAGTTTACAAGTTAATATTACAAACAGTAGTGGTACTTCTTCAAGTGATGTACATTGGATTTGCTTCGGATTAGACAGTAATCCTGCAACAAGTTCTCCAGATTGGAGCTACGTTGATGTAGATAGCAAAGGAAATGCTTCTCTAAAAAAATTTACTAAAGGACAAGATTGTTCTAAGTTATTTAAAACTGTTGATGAATTAAGTTCTTTCAACAATTTACCGCCAATGTGGTCGGGACAATTTTTATTTTCTTTTAATAAATTACCTAATGTTTTTAATATTGTTACTGGTGGACAAAACGGTTTAGGTGTGCAAACACCACCATTTACACCAGGAACAGCAGATGCTGATACATTATTTGTTGTGGTAGAATTTACAAATATTGGAACCGAATTGTACGCAGATTGTACTATAGTAGACTATTTCTGCGCTCCAGTTTCTATTGAAGTAATAGGAAAAACTGACTCAAAGACAAACGGAATCTTAAAATCGTCAAGTACACGAGCTTCTATTTTTGAAGGAATTACTGCTTTAGGGAAACCTTGGAGTAATTTAGTCATGAAAGACGCTTCAGGAAATAGCATTCGTGTATTAGGTCCACAACACGCTGTACAAACTACAAATCCTAATTTACTTTCAACAACTATTTATGATGCATACGTAGATGCTTGCTGGAAAAACTTTAAGACAAACACATTAACAGTCAATTGTCCAACATTTGGCACCTACACAGGAACCGTAAACGCAAGCGATGAATTTGTATTTACACAAACTGACAAAGCAGACGTTACCATACAAAAACCTGGACCAGGAAAAGCTTACGATATTTTTGGTTGTGTTGGAACACTAAACGCACCAAATAATACACCTTTAGGTGAAATTGCTGCAATTTTAGGAGCTTCTTTAAACAGAACAACACTTAGCAATAGTGCAAACGATACACAACCAAATTGCGATACATCTGGTTTTTATAAGGCACAAAATGGAGTGACCAACGAATATGCAAATGTAGTACATCAAAACTATAAATCAGGAATTTATGCATTTCCATTTGATGATGTTTGTAGTACAGACAGTCCATTAATTGACATTACAAATCCAACAACATTCAATATTACCTTATCAGATTGGAACTAATACCTACGCTATTATTTACAATTATTAAGAAAATCACCAATTTACGTTGGTGATTTTTTTGTTAATTTCTGCGCATTCTTCCTGTAATTTCGTTCACTCTAATTAAAAAAATAACAGGCAGTTCATCGTTATATATTTTGCTTGAAAATTGATTGATAAAATCTAGTTTCCTATACTCTTTTTGAATGATTAAATCCTTTACACCAAGTGAAAAATCATGAAGATAGGCTTTAGCTTCACTTCCTTGTAACTCTTCAAATGTACCATGTGCTACAACACAATCCCAATTATTTACAGTATCTATTTCTGAGACTTCTAGCGCCACTGTATGCTGTTTTCGCATGGCTGTAATCTTGTGTCCTTCTGCCGAATATCCGATAATGATATTTCGTTCTTGATCAAAAAAATAAGTAATTGGTGCTATAAATGGTTTGTCATGATAGACATAAGCCAAGTGCCCAATATAATTTGAAGCTAAAAGTTTTGTTTTTTCTGTGGTATTCAATGTTTTAATCATAACGCTTCTTTAATGTTAGTACTAAAATATTTAGAGTAAAGCCAAAAAAATATGATATCGATCAGTTTACATATAATTTCTCCATCAAGAATTCGGTAAAAAACGAAGTAATCTAAGCGCATTCAGTACAACGATGAGTGTAGAACCTTCATGTAATATGACTGCGAATCCAATATTTGTTAGACCAAAAATTGTAATAGGAACTAGTAAAAAAACCATTCCAAGACTAATCCAAATATTCTGTTTAATAATACGTTTTGAAGCTCTGCTTAAACCTACAACAAAAGGAAGGTTTTCAATTTTGTCAGACATTAATGCTACATCTGCAGTTTCTAATGCTACATCACTTCCTGCTGCGCCCATAGCAATACTAACTGTGCTCAAAGCCATTGCAGGCGCATCATTTGTTCCGTCGCCAACCATTGCTATTTTCTTGTCTCGTTTTAATAATAATTGCACCTCATCAACCTTATCCTTTGGAAGTAAATTTCCTTTTGCTTCAGTAAGTCCAATTTGTTTAGCTATAGCGTCTCCAACATTTTGATGATCGCCAGTAAGCATTATCATATGTTTAACACCAATTTTTCGCAATCGTCTTAATGTTTCTTTTACTGGTTTTCTTGGCACGTCCATTACGCTTACATAACCAACAACTTTTCTTTTGTAAGCGACTAGCATTACTGTATGTCCATCCTGTAACAGTTTTTCCATTTTTGAAATCATAGAAATATCAACTATAATTCCAGAGCTTTCCATTAACTTTTGATTCCCTATGTATACTTTTTCATCATTATATATGGCAGAAATACCTTTTCCTTGAATTGCTTTTACTTCTGTTGCTTTATGCGTAGCTTCAAGTCCATATGTAGATTTTATATCTTTAGTAATTGCTTTTGCTAAAGGATGATTGCTTAAACTTTCTACTTCAAGTACCAATTGCATAAATTCAGTAGTATCAAACCCATCAACTGCATGAATATTTGTGAGTGTTGGTTTTCCTTCGGTTAGCGTTCCTGTTTTGTCAAAAGCAATCGTAGTTATACTTCCTAAATCTTCCAAAGCCTTTCCTCCTTTTATCAATACACCTTTTTGCGCTGCTCTTGCAATGCTACTCAATACAGCACTTGGTGTAGAAATCGCCAAAGCACATGGACTCGCTGCAACTAAAACTGTTATAGCTCTGTAAAGGCTTTCGTTAAAAGTTTCGTCAATTATCAAATACGCAAAACACAATAAAAAAACGGCAATAAGAACTATAGGAACATACCATTTTTCAAACTTTTTGGTAAGTCGTTGTGTTGGTGATTTTTGCGTTTCTACTTCGCTAACTAAGGCAATCAATCGAGCAACTGTTGAGTCTTTACTAAGCTTTAAAACTAAAACTTCCATACTTTCGTCTCCATTAATAGTTCCTGCAAAAACAACATGTTTTTTATCAATTTCTTCAAAACTTGGTAAATTATGTATGCTTTTCACTGAAACTTTATCTACAGGAATACTTTCACCTGTTATTGGTGCTTGATTTACACTACCATGTCCTTTAATAATAACACCATCTGCTGATATCTTTGTATTAGGTTTTACAATAATAACATCACCTATGCATAACTTTTCTATATTAATTTCTTGAAGTTTTCCATTTTTTTTGATGATTGCCTTTTTGGGAGATAGATTTCCTAAAGCTTCAATTGATTTCTTAGCTTTATGCATGGCGTAATGCTCCAATGCATGTCCTAAACTAAATAGGAATAACAACAATGCTCCTTCTGCCCAACTATCAATATAAGCAGCTCCAATTGCTGCTGCAATCATTAAAAAATCTATATCAAATCCACCATTACTAATTTTTTTATATGCTTCAATCGTGACAAAATATCCTCCAAAAACATATGAAATCACATAAAATGTTAAGAAAAACATACTTGAAAGCATTTCGTATTTTTCAAATAAAAATCCAATTACAAGAAAAATACCGCAGCCAATAGCAAAATACAATTCTGTCTTTTTACCAAAAATAAAATGATGTGAATGCACATTTGAAGTATGATTTGACATATCGCGTTTTTTATTAGATTATTTAGTAAACTCTAAGCTTAATTTAGCAAGCATAATAAGTTCTGATTTGTTACGATCTGAAAAACTTGATGCTATTTTACCTGCTATTTTGAGAATTCTTTTTTGTAGTGAATCGGTAAATAAATGTTCATTCGTTGTTTTGAAGGCTATAAAATCGTCATAACAAGTTCGCGGATCTATTTTATCGGCAAACATGAGCGTAAATGCTGAAAGTATATAATGCTTTCCGTCTACTTCTTTATCCAACGCTAAAAGTTCAGTAAGACTATTTGAAGTAGAAAGTTCATTTTTTAATGTGCGAAACTCTCCTTCTTGTAATTTCTTATCTGCAAGTGCAACGGCATAAAATAATTTTCCTAAATGTGTGTAAAATGCTGTGGTATTAGATATCTTTTTTTTCATTTTGAAATCCTTTATATCACAAATCTAGATGGTTTAAAATTTCTTTTCAATGATATAAATCAGGAAGTGACTTCGTGCATTTTTTTTTGTAGTTTTATACACTACACTTTCAACCGTTATCACCTACTATGTTTCGACAAGAAGAAGACATATTCAACATACTTTTAGGCGCTGTTTCCGAAGGAGTTATTATTGTAAATGAACAACAGGAAATTGTGGAAGCCAATACTGCTGCTGCAAAAATGTTTGGATATTCGCGAGACGAACTCATTCAGCAATCACTCAATATCTTAATTCCCATGAAATATCATGCTGGACATGGAACGCATTTTAACGGTTTTATGAAAAATCGTGAAACACGACAAATGGGACACGGACGTGATTTACACGGCGCACACAAAAACGGAACTACATTTCCTGTAGAAGCTGGTTTGAATCCGTTTTCAATCAAAGAGAAAAATTATGTCATGGCACTTGTTATTGACATCACGATTCGAAAACAACAAGAAGCAAAGATTCAGGAATTATATGCCGATTTAGAACAAAAAGTAATTCAACGTACCAAAGAACTTAGTGATACGATTTCTGAGCTTGAAGCTGAAAACAAATTGCGTTTACAAGCAGAAAAAGATGCCAAAAGTGCTTTAAAAAGAGAACAGGAATTAAATGAACTAAAAACAAAATTTTTATCCTTAGTTTCACACGAATTCAAAACGCCACTCAGTAGTATTTTGACGTCTTCTATGTTGTTAGGAAAATATAAATTGAGTGAACAACAAGCCAAACGCGATCGGCACATCAAGATTATTTCCGATAAAGTACATTATTTAAATAACATTCTGAACGACTTTTTATCTGTTGAAAAACTAGAAAAAGGAAAAGTGAATTACAAGCTAAGTACTTTTAAAATGAGTAAAGTAGTGAACGAAGTTGTGTATAATGCAAACATGCTTTTAAAAGAAGGACAACAAATCAATTATCCTGATGATATTGATGGATATTCGCTCTATCAAGATGAAAAAATTATTGAATTAGCGCTTTCAAATGTTGTCAATAATGCGATTAAATATTCTTCCGAAAATACCATCATAGATATCAGTATCACACAAAATGATGCGATGACAACTATCAATATAAAAGATAATGGAATTGGTATTCCTGAACGAGAACAGAAAAACATATTTAATCGTTATTTTAGAGCTGAAAACGCACTCTTGGTACAAGGAACTGGTATCGGATTGAATATTGTAAAAAGTCATTTAGAAAACTTAAAAGGAAGTATTTCTTTTGAAAGTACCGAAAATGAAGGTTCTACCTTTACATTAAACATACCTAATAAAGCAACTGTATGAAATGAAGAATAAGATAATTTTTCACAAATTCATGCGCAAAAAAGGAAGCAAATGAAAAAAGTACTATTAATAGAAGATGATACTATCTTACGAGAAAATACAGCTGAGTTACTTGAACTCGCAGACTATGAAGTAATTACTGCCCCAAATGGAAAAATTGGTGTGGAAACTGCATTGGCAAATTCGCCCGATATTATTGTCTGCGATATTATGATGCCCGAATTAGACGGTTATGGTGTGCTCGAAGCCTTGTCTCAAAATACCTCAACAAAATATATTCCTTTTATATTTTTATCTGCTAAAACAGAACGCCAAGACATTCGAAAAGGAATGGATTTAGGCGCAGACGATTATATTACAAAACCGTTTGAAGAAGAAGAATTGACAAGTGCCATTGAAAGTCGTATTGCCAAAGCTGCCATTTTAAAAGACGAACGCGAAGGCAATCAAAAAAGTACAGATAATGAAGATCAATTGCGTACACTCAACGATTTAAAAAACTTCTTTGATGATAATGGAACTATCTA